>CAMYIQ010000111.1 GCA_947258465.1 uncultured Erythrobacter sp. | reverse complement strand
GGGCCAAAACGGCTGCGCTCGTTCGCCCGGCTTTCGCCGAGGCCCAGCGTAACAGCAAGCGCGACCGCAACAAGGTCGATCTCGGTAAAGAGGCGCTGTGCGAAGTTCTGTCCGGCAAGCGCTTGGTCCATTTCCACACTCACCGCGCCGACGACATCATGACCGTGCTGCGGCTGCAGCGCGAATTCGGTTTCAAGGTGCTGATCCAGCACGGTATGGAAGCCTGGAAGGTGGCCGAGGAACTGGCGGCGGCAGGTATTCCGGTGTCGAATATCCTCGTGGACAGTCCGGGGGGCAAGCTGGAAGCGATGGAATCGCGGCTGGAAACGGCAGGCATTCTCGAACGTGCGGGCGTTCTCACCTCGCTCCATTCGGACGACGGCATCATCGACAGCCGTCTGATGTTCAGACAGGCGGGCATTGCCGTGCGGGGCGGGATGAGCCGCGAGGGCGCGCTGCGGGCGCTGACGATCAACGGAGCGAAGCAGCTCGGCCTGGATGACCGGGTTGGCAGTCTGGAGCCCGGGAAAGACGCCGATTTCCTGATCCTCGATGGCGATCCGCTGTCGGTCTATACCGATCTTATGGAGATCTGGGTCGAAGGGCGGAAGCTCTTCGATCGCAGCACCGAGGAAGGCAGGCTGATGGCCGAAGGCGGATATGGCGCGGGCGATCCTATGGAGCTTGCGCATCATCACTGGGAAGTCGCCGAAGCGGAGACCGCACAATGAACGCCCCTATCGCCAAACTCGCCGCGATCATGCTGGCGCTCACTCCTACCAGCCTTGCCGCGCAGGATATCGCGGTTCGCGCCGAAACCCTGCACACGATGGAAGGCGCCGCAATCGCGGACGGTGTTGTGGTAATCCGGGACGGCAAGGTCGCCGCAATCGGCCCCGCCGCCTCTACCGCGATTCCCGACGGTCTCGAAGTTCTCACCGCTACGGTTGCGACGCCCGGCCTGGTCGATGCGCGCACGGTGGTCGGCCTCGCGGGGTTCATGAACCAAGCGGACGACCAGGACCAACTCGATACCGGCTCTCCGCTACAGCCGCATCTGCGGGCCATCGATGGATACAATCCGGATGAAGATCTGGTCGATTGGTTGCGCGGTTTCGGGGTGACGACGATCCATACGGGACACGGCCCTGGCGCCGTGGTTTCGGGCCAGACAATGGTCGCCAAGACATGGGCGAAGACTGCCGACGCAGCGGTGATCGTGCCGCGCGCTATGATCGCGGCCAATCTGGGCCCCGACGCGCTCGACCGCGAGAAGGGGCCTGGAACGCGGCCCAAGCAGATCGCTCTCCTTCGATCCGCGCTCACCGCGGCGCGCACGCCCAAACCGCCCCGGAGCGGTGCCGACAAGGACGATGCGGAGACCTTCGAGAAGCTCGATGCGAGAGTGTGGAAGGATGTCCTCGCCCGCCGCGTACCGTTGATGATTACCGCCAACCGCGCGCAGGACATCATGTCGGCCCTGCGGCTGAAGGAAGAGTTCGCCATCGATGTGGTGATCGATGGCGGGGCGGAAAGCTATCTGTTGATCGACGAACTGCGTAATGCGGGCGTTACCGTTATTCTGCACCCGACCATGGCGCGTCACTATGGCGATATGGAAAATGCCAGCTTTGCCACCGCCGCCAAGCTGCGCGAGGCGGGTATCCCCTTCGCCCTGCAGTCCGGCTATGAAGGATATGTTCCCAAGACGCGCGTCGTATTATGGGAAGCGGGGTGGGCGGCTGCCAACGGCCTGACCCGGGAAGCCGCCCTGAGAACGATCACCTCGGATGCGGCCAGGGCAATCGGGGTCGATGATCGCGTGGGGTCGCTAAAGGTCGGCAAGGATGGCGATGTCGTGCTGTTCGACGGCGATCCGCTCGAATACACCAGCCACGTCACGGGTGTGGTAATCGAAGGCCGGGTGGCGAGCCGCGAGGAGCGCTGATAGCGGGGCTCGCGTTAACCGCTTTTTGAGCCGAATCGCGCTATTCCGGGTGTGTCAGGAGACACACCCAAAATGAAATTCGTTGCCCTTGAATCGCGTGGCGGTAACTATCTCGTAGTCGCTTCGAACGTGGCTTGGCTGCGTGTGGCCGAGAACGGCCAGACAAGTGTCGGCATAGTCGGCGGCCAGCCTTTGCTGGTTACCGGAACCGTAGAGCAGGTCGCGCAGAAAATCATGGCAGGTTGATCGCTCAGTTCTCGTAGCAGCGAATCCACCGCTTCGCGCCCTGCAATTCCACCGTCCCGTCATAGCGGCCCTCGGTATATTTTGCGCGGAGCGTTACCAGCGTCTCGAGCGCATCCGCATCGGTCAGCAACAGGCGTAACTCTTCGTCGTCGAGCCACCATTGGGGGGCATTGACCGGGATAATCCTGTCCTTGGCGCGTAACTGCGTGAAAATGATCGGCGTGCCGGGTACATGGCCGATTCCCACCGTTATCTCGAGATCGCTGCCGTCTGCGGTGCGACATATATACCCGCCGGTCGCTTGCGCCGGTGCGGCCAGCGCAAGCGAAAAGGCGGCTGCGAGGAAGAGAGATTTTCGCATGCCGGGGCGATACACAATAGCCGCTGAACGGCTGCTGTCCGGGATCAGCCTTCGCGGGCATCCATCCATTCGAGCAGTGCCGCGAGGCAATCGCGCGCGAGCAGTTTGCAGCGTTCGGGGCTCCAACCCTGCTCGGGCTCGGGGCTCGCCGGATTGTCCTTGTAGGGCATTTCGAGCGTCATCGCGGTCGCGCCGAAGCGCTCGGCGACCTGGTTTGTGCTCATCGACAGGTTCGCCTTGCCCGGCGCCGCCTTGGTATACCCCTGTTCGGTCTGGAAGTCCGGCGTCCGGCGGTCGAGGATCGCCTCGTAGCGATAGTAGCGCTCGCCCTGTTCCTCGGTCCAGCCGGGGATGCCTTCATAGCCCGCAAGGAAGCTGACGGGAATGGCCTCGTCGCCATGCACATCCATTGCGAAATCGACGCCGGTCTCGTCCATCCGGTTGCGGATTGCGAGCACTTCGGGCGATTTCTCGGCGTTCGGCTCGGCCCATTCGCGATTGAGATTGGTGCCGGCTGCATTGACGCGCAGATTGCCGCGTTTCGATCCGTCGGGGTTGCAATTGGGCACGATGTGCAGGCGGCAACGCTTGCGCAATTCGCGGCCCACGCTGTCGGCGGGATCGGTGAGCACTTCCAATGCGCCCTCCATCCACCATTCGGCCTGTGTCTCGCCCGGATGCTGGCGGGCATAGAGCCATACCTTGAATTCACCTTCGCCCATTTCGAGACTGTCGAGCGGCTGCCCGTCGAGCGTGGTACCGAGCTGGATGTAGTCGACGCCTTCGGAGGCTGCGGCCTCGGCGATCAGATCGTGGTGGCGCTCCATCGAATAGGGCGCGAAATAGGCGAACCACGCGATGTCGCTTGCCGGCGTATAGCGGATTGTCAGCGTGCCGCCGTGTTCGTTCTTATCGTAGGTCGAGGCGGCACGGCCCCAATAGTCGCGGTCTTCCGATACGCAGCTGTCATAGCCGGGCCAGCCGCCCGGATAGGCGCTTTCTTCGAGACCCGTGATCTTGAGTTCGAGTTCGCGCCCCGCCGCGCCCGAGACGCGGAAATGGTACCACTGCTTGAATTCGCTGTTCGTGTCTTGCGGGATCGCCAGCATGGCGCTGGCGCCGTCCACCGACAGGACTTCGATATTGCCACTGTCGAAGGCGGAATCGATCCGGATGTCGCTCACTCGGTAACCTCTACTTCTATCGTTTCGCCATTGTTGCCGGGAAAGTCCCGGAACAGCGCGGAGGCGACCGTCTGAGCGTTCGCCGATCCGCGTGCAAGGGGTGAATTTTCGGGCGGCTGGAAATCGGCGCGGCCTTCCCAGATGCTCTGGCCGCTGGCCTTGTCGCGAATGGTGACGGCAAGCAGCGTACCGATACGGTTCTTCTCGCCGCCGCCCAGATTGATACCGATACCCACGCCGACGCCCGAGCCATAGCTGCCGGTCGATCCGCCGACCCCGACACTGACCGGATTACGGCGCCCGCCACTGCCGATGACATAGCGTTCGAGCGCGACTTCGGCGACCTGACCTGCGCCCGGCCGGTCGCTCTCGCTATAGCCTAGGCCGCGCAATTGCGAAGCGACGGCGGCTTTGTAGGGCGCCAGCGCGAGACTGTCGGCTTCGATCCCGGCTGCGGTTTCGACGAAGATAGTGCCCTGTCCGAGCTGAGCCACACGATCGGGCGCGACGAAACGAGTGACCTCGACCGGACCGGGCGGCGTGGTGCAAGCGGCCAGCGTCAGGGCTGCGGCAATGCCGAGGGCAATGGGAAGCGGTTTCATGGTCTGCGATCCTTTTGACGGCACGAGAGGCGAAGCTGCCTACCCCGACAACGCATGGGCAAGCGAATTCGCTCCGAAGTACCATACTGAGCGCGTTAGGGCGTTGCCCTTACCGATTGGTGTGTTAGGTCCCCTCGCATGAGCGAGACGAGCAAAGTACCCGTGCTGGTCACCGGCGGGGCGGGGTATATTGGCAGCCATGCGGTGCTCGCCCTGCGCGATGCAGGCTGGCCCGTGGCCGTGATCGACAATCTTTCGACCGGCTTCGCCTTCGCGGTGCCCGACGATGTCCCGCTCTATGAAGGCGATATTGCCGACACGATCCTGCTCGAACAGATCTTCGCCGAACAGGGGATCAAGGCGATCATGCATTTCGCCGGATCGATCATCGTGCCCGAATCGGTCGAGAACCCGCTGAAATATTACGACAACAACACGGTGAAGAGCCGCGCGTTGATCGAGGCGGCGGTTACGGGCGGGGTCGAGCATTTCATCTTCAGCTCCACTGCCGCGACGTATGGCACTCCCGAAACCTCCCCGGTGTCGGAAGACAGCCCCAAACAGCCGATCAACCCCTATGGCTGGTCGAAGTTGATGACCGAACAGATGCTGTCCGATGCCAGCGCGGCGCATGGTTTCAATTTCTGTGCGCTCCGATATTTCAATGTCGCGGGCGCCGATCCGCAGGCCCGGACCGGCCAGTCCACTGCCGGAGCCACGCATCTGATCAAGGTCGCCTGCGAGGCGGCGACGGGCAAGCGCGACGGCGTGGCGGTGTTCGGCACCGATTACGACACGCCCGACGGAACCGGCGTACGCGACTATATCCATGTCAGCGACCTCGCCAATGCGCATCTGCTCGCCCTCGAAGCGCTGATCGAGCAGCGCGATCGCTCGCTGACGATGAACTGCGGCTATGGACGCGGCTTCTCGGTGCTAGAAGTGCTCGACGCGGTGGACCGGGTGACCAACCAGACGATCGCCCGCCGGATGGAACCACGCCGTGCAGGGGACCCGGCAGAGCTGGTTTCGGACCCTTCGCGGATCCGCGAAACGCTGCCGTGGCAGCCCAAGCATGCCGATCTCGGCGATATCATCACGCATGCATTGCAATGGGAGCGGAAGCTGTCCGAATTGCGCGGCGAGTGACGCAGTGCCTGTTGGTCGCTCGAAAACGGCGGTTCGTCGTTCTGCATTGCCGCCGGACTCGCGGCTCGTCTAGAGGGCGCGCTTGCCTATGACCTTGCCCTCTTTCCCTGATGGAACGCTCGACGGCGACCGGCACCTATACGCTGTGCGGGTCTATTACGAAGACACCGACCTGTCGGGCATCACCTATCACGCAAATTACCTGCGCTGGTTCGAACGCGCGCGCAGCGACTTGCTGCGCCAATTGGACATCGATCAGCGCGCGGCGATCGAGGCGGGCGGAGGCGCCTATGCGGTCTCCGAAATCAATCTCAAATATCTGCGCCCGGCGCGGCTCGACGATGATGTGCTGATCGAGACGCGCTGCACCGAGATGCGCGCCGCCTCGTGCAGGATGCACCAGCTTGCGTTCAGGTTGGCAGGTGAAGAGCGCGAATTACTTGCCGAGGCACATTTGCGCGTCGGCTTCGTTTCACTCGACGGCAGGCCCAAGCGGCAGCCGGAGGAATGGCGCGCGGCCTTCGCGCAATTTGTCGAGCAAGGGGATTCATGAGCTCGCTAACACTACTTGCCGCCGGAGCACCGACCCGGCTCGATCCGATCCAACTGTTCCTCGACGCGGATATCGTCGTCCAGCTGGTCATGGCCGGGCTGCTGCTCGCTAGTATCTGGGTGTGGATGATCGTCGTCAGCTTCAGTCTACGGATGCGCAAACTGCGTAGCCGAACGATCGATTACGAGAACGAGTTCTGGCAGGCCGAAAATTTCGATCGCTTCATGTCCGAGCGCGGCAACAAAGACATTCCCTCCGCGCGCGTGGCCCAAGCTGCGGTGGCCGAATACCGTCGCTCGACCAAGACCGCCGTCCGCGATGCCGAGGCGCTGCGGGGCCGGATTGCGGTGGCGATGGACAGCCAGATCGCGCTCGAGGCCGATGATATCGCCGAGCGGCTGAACTTCCTCGCCACGGTCGGCTCGGTCGCTCCCTTCGTCGGGCTGTTCGGGACCGTTTGGGGTATCATGAACAGCTTCTTCCAGATCGGCGCGCAGGAAAGCTCCTCGCTTGCGGTCGTCGCGCCGGGCATTTCGGAAGCGTTGTTCGCAACCGCCATCGGTCTGTTTGCGGCTATCCCTGCCGTGATCGCCTATAACCGCTTCAGCCACCGGGTCGACCGCTACGAAGCGCGCCTGCAGCGTTTCGCCGACAAGCTCAACGCCACTTTCAGCCGCCAGCTGGAAGCGCGCTAATGGCGATGGGGCTCGCCTCCGCTAGTGGTCGGCGAAGAGGGCGTGGCGGGCGTCGTCGTCCGATGAGTGAGATCAACGTCACGCCCTTCGTCGACGTGATGCTCGTGCTGCTGATCATTTTCATGGTCACGGCTCCGCTGCTGACCGCCGGAGTGCCGATCGACCTGCCCGACAGCCGGGCGGCGCAGTTGTCCAGCGAACAGCAGCAGGTGACGATCAGCATCGACCGCGCCGGCTATGTCTATATCGACGATGTGGAGGTTCCCATCGGCGGGCTGCCGCAAGCGCTCGAGAGCCTGCCGCGAAGCGGAGGCGAAGGGCCGGACATCACGCTGCGGGCCGACAAGGCGCTCGACTATGGCCGAGTCATGGCGGTGATGGGCGAACTCAATCGCGCTGGCCTCAACCGTATATCGCTGATTACCAACAGCGCCGCACCGGCCCCGCTCAACACCGGTTCATCGGGCGAGGAATAGCCTCGGCGTTATGGAGAGGACAGGTATCAGGGCAGAAGAGCGGACCGGACTGATTGTCGCGGTCGTGCTCCATCTTGCCTTGTTGGGATTGCTGGTCGCTCAGGGACTGTTTCCCGCTCCCGTGATCGATCCGCCGCAGCGCATGACCGTCAGCCTCGCCGAAGACGTGGGGCTTTCGGCGACCGCGCCCGACCCGGTCGCCGAAAGCCGCGCCTCGACCGCGCCGACCATGGACCAGAACCCGGCTCCTGCACCCAAGCAGGAAGCGCCGAATCCGGAACAGGTCGAAAGTCCCGCACCGCAAGTTCAGTCGCCAGCGCCCACTCCCGATGCCGCCACCGATACGCGCCCACGCCGCCGGCCCGATCCGCCGCGCACGCAAAGTCGGCCGCAGAGCAGCCAACGCAGCGGCGGCTCGCGCCTTGGCGACAATTTCCTCGACGGGGCCGGCGACAGCACGCGCACCAGCGAGACGCGGATGCCCGCCTCGCAGATTGGGGCCAGCGCAAAGGCATCGCTTTTCCAGGCAGTTGCGCGCCAATTGCGCCCTCACTGGCAGCCGCCCAGCGGCCCCGATGTGGAGAAGATCGTCACCAAGATCCGCTTCCGCCTGAAACCCGACGGAACGCTGGCGGGGGCGCCGAAAGTAGCAGGGCAGCGCGGCGTCAATGCGACTAACCGGGCGCAGGCCGGACGCCATGGCGAACAAGCCATTCGCGCGGTACAACTGGCTGCACCCTTCGACCTGCCCGATGAATATTACGAGGCATGGAAACTTATCACCGTGGATTTCGACTGGAGACTGGCTCAGTGAAGTATGTTCTGATTGCCGCCGCAGCCTTCGTCGCTGCCCCCCTTTCCGCCCAGAACCAGGATCTCGGCCAGCCCATTCCGGAGGGTGGAGAAGTCGAGACGATCGAAGAGGGCGAAGGCCTCTCCGGCTCGGTCAGCTTCGAAGGCAATCTCGACGATCTCGGGATCGCCATTCCGGGCTTTGCGACCGATCGCGATGTTGAAACGCCCGCGAGTGCCTCGGGCACCGCGGCGCTGGGCAAGGAACTGGCGAGGGTCATCACGTCCGACTTGCGCAATAACGGCCTGTTCAAGCCGACCGGCCCCGACGCGCTTCCGCAGCCATCCTTCGGCGAGATCACCGCACCCAACTGGCCGACCTGGTCCAACCGCGGCGCGGAAATGCTGGTCCATGGCTATGTCCGCGGCCGCAGCGACGATCGCCTGACGGTCGGCTGCTACCTTTACGACATGGTCTTGCAGCAGGAACTGGTACGCGAAGGCTGGGTGGTACAGCCGGCGGACTGGCGCCGCGCGGCGCACAAATGCGCCGACCTGATCTACTCGCGCCTCACCGGGGAAAGCCCGTTTTTCGACAGCCGGATCGCCTATATCGCCGAGACGGGGCCGAAGGATAACCGTTCCAAACGCCTGGCAATCATGGATAGCGACGGGGCCAACCACCGCTTCATCACCACTGGCCGCTCCACCGCGCTGACGCCGCGTTATTCGCCCGATTACCGCAAGCTGTCCTATCTCAGCTATGTCGACGGCAATCCGCGTATCTACGTCTACGATATCGGCACCGGCCGCCAGACGCTGGTAACGCAAAGCGCCAATCCGACCTTCGCCCCGCGCTGGAGCCCGGACGGGCGCTGGCTGCTCTACTCGATGGCGGTCAATGGCAATACCGATATCTACCGCGTGTCCGCGAAGGGCGGCGAGCCCGTGCGACTGACCGATACGCCGGGGATCGACATCGGCGGGTCCTATTCGCCCGATGGCAGCCGGATCGTGTTCGAGAGCGATCGCTCGGGCGCGCAGCAGTGCTATGTCATGAATGCCGATGGTTCGAACCAGCGCCGGATCAGCTTTGGCGGCAGCCGGTGCGCGACGCCCGAGTGGAGCCCGCGCGGCGACCAGATCGCCTTCACCAATGCGAGTTCGTTCAATATTTCGGTGATGACGCCGTCGGGCGGTAATGTCCGCACGCTGACCAATGGCTGGCAAGACGAAGCACCGACCTGGGCGCCCAATGGCCGGATCATCCAGTTCTTCCGGACCGAGCGCAACAGCGGCAAGACCTCGCTCTGGCAGGTCGATCTGACTGGCGACAATCTGCGCGAATTGCCAACGCCGGTTGATGCGTCCGATCCGGCCTGGGGACCGATTCTGCCGTAACTGCATTGCATTGAACAGGGGACGAATTCGGGGGGCAAAACCGATCATCCAAGCTGTTTGAAAGGGGACAGCCTATGAATATCCGTGCTGCTACTGGCCTGATGCTTGCATCGACCATCGCTCTCGCCGCCTGCCAGAAGAAGGCGCCCGAGGAGCTTCCGCCTCCGCCGGTCGAAACGGCGACGCCCACGCCGACCGCGCCGCCCGCCGGCCCTTCGGTGGGTTCGCAGGCGCATTTCGTCGATGCCGTGGGGCAGGCGAATACGGTGGTGTATTTCGGTACCGACCGCTTCAATATCGATACGGAAGACCAGACGAAGCTGCAGCGTCAGGCGCAGTATTTCAGTCAGCACCCGCAGGTCAGCTTCACCATCGAAGGCCATGCCGACGAGCGCGGCACGCGCGATTACAACCTGGCCCTGGGCGAGCGACGTGCCAATGCGGCGAAAAACTATCTCGTCTCGATCGGCATTCCCGCCAATCGCATCCGTACGGTAAGCTACGGCAAGGAACGGCCAGTGGCTTTGGGTTCGAACGAGTCTGCCTGGGCACAGAACCGCCGCGCGGCAACTGTCACCATCAACTGATCAAGCGAAAAGGGCTCCCCTGCAGAGTGGGGAGCCCTTTCTGGCCGTCATTGAGGCGAGCCTGGCCTATCGGGTCGCAGCGAAGGTTGCTGCGGGAGCAATACCTGCCAGCCGATCGGTGGACCCTATCGAGAAATGGCCGAGACCGCTGGCCATGGCAAAGGCGGCCATTGCGAAGATCGCGGCGGTGGCGGATAGGGCTAGCTG
>CAMYIQ010000110.1 GCA_947258465.1 uncultured Erythrobacter sp. | reverse complement strand
GTGAAAGCGAAGAGGCCGACGACCAACGGGAACCAGCCGCCATCGGGCACCTTGAACAGGTTTGCCGCGAAATAGGCTCCGTCGATGATCAGGAAGAAGATCACCACCGGCGCGGCATACCACCATTTCCACTTCCATACGCCCACGAACAGCACACCCATCAGCAGCGTGTCGATGGTGACCGCGCCGGTCACGGCGATGCCATAGGCGCCGGCAAGGTTGGAGGAGCTCTGGAAGGTCAGCACGAGGATGATGACCGCCACCATCAGCGCCCAGTTCACCACCGGGATATAAATCTGTCCGGCCTCGGTCTCGCTGGTATGACGAATCGAAAGGCGCGGCATGAAGCCTAGCTGCATCGCCTGGTGGGTGATGCTGAACGCTCCCGAGATGACCGCTTGGCTGGCAATGAAGGTCGCGACCGTGGCGAGGATCACCAACGGCAGGCGGAATTCCTCGCTCGCGAGGAGGAAGAACGGGTTGCGCACCACTTCCGCCGCCTGCTCGGGCGGAAGACCCGCGATCATCGCGCCCTGCCCGAAGTAGTTCAGCAGCAGGCACGGCATGACGAAACCGAACCACGACAAGCGCATCGGCCCGCGGCCGAAATGCCCCATGTCCGAATAGAGGGCTTCAGACCCCGTCACCGCCAGGACAACCGCGCCCATCGCGAGAAAGGCGATGAAGCCGTCGGTTACGAAAAACATGACCGCATAATAGGGGTTGAGTGCCCACAGAATGTCGGGGTTCTGAACGATCTGATTGAGCCCGAGACCGCCGAGCGTGAGGAACCAGACGATCATTACCGGAGCGAACAGAGCTCCGACTTTCGCAGTGCCCCGCCGTTGCAGAAGGAACAGGCATACCAGCAAAACGAGCGCAATGGGGATGACGTAGGAGGTCAGACCTTCATCGACCACGGTAAGCCCTTCGACTGCCGAGAGCACCGAAATCGCGGGCGTAATCATGCTGTCGCCATAGAACAGCGAGGTCGCGAACACGCCCAGAAGCACCACCAGCCAGCCCCAGCGGGACTTGCCGATATGTCGGCTGAGCAGCGCGACCAGAGCTAGGCTGCCCCCCTGCCCCTTATTGTCCGCCCGCATCAAGATGGTGACATACTGGATCGCCACCACGATCAGCATCGACCAGAAGATCAGGCTGACCACGCCGAGCACATGCATCCGGTCGATCGCGATATTCGCCGCGCCGGAAAAGGTTTCGCGAAAAGCGTAGAGCGGGCTGGTCCCGATATCGCCGAAGACGATTCCGATCGCCCCGATCGCCAGTGCGCCTTTCGACGCACCGTGCCCATGGCCGTGCCCCGCTTTGGAAAGCCTGCCTTCGGGGACCGGGTCTTGCGCTTGCGCAGTGTCGTTCATGAAAGATTGGGTTCCGACAGCATCGTGTCACTCGACCATTAGGGCGAAGGCGCGGGCGTTAGCAGCATGGGTTTGCGCCCGCAACACATCGCGCAAATCGCTGTATTCACTCCTGTTCTTTCGGCTCCTCGCGAGGCGAAATACCCAAAAGGCCCTCAAGTCGCGCGAGTCGCGCGGCAAGCGGGAGACGCCACTGCGCATCGGCGGGCGCGGATTCGAGCAATTCGCGCCACAGGGAAAGCGTCTTGCCCGGCTCTCCCGCTCGCAAATAGGACAGGCCGAGAAAGTATGTCGGCGCCGGATTGTTCGGTGCCACCTGTTCGGCCCGTGAAAAGGCGTAAAGGGCCGCAGCCGTCAGCCGTCCGTCGGCATGTTCCACCAGGGCATTGCCCAGCGCGACCCATGCTTCGCCATCCCCTGGGTTCTCAGCCACGGCATTGCGCAGGAAATTCGCCGCTTGGTCATGCTGGCCGCGGCGTGTGAACGCGTCGGCGGTCACGACGAAACGGGAGGGCGCACGGCCGTCTCCGTAGAATTCGCGGCGAGCCTCGACGATCAGCTCACCCGTCTCCATCGCGACGGACTGCGCGGTTTCGGCGGGAGCGGACGCCTGGCCGGGATTGCCCTGGGTGGCGTAGCCCGCAAGCCCGAAGAGCAATGTCGAACCGAACAGCATCCACAGGCTGCGAGGCAGTTTAAGCGCATAGATCGCCAGCGCGAAGGCCAGGAGCGCAAGGACGAGGATCGGGAGCCAGTTCACGCCCGCCTCCGGAACCGGCCGAGCAGGACGACGCCAACGACAAGCACGAGCAGCAGCGGGATGGCGAATAGCGGCCAGGTGGTCGAACTGACTTCGGGCTTGTAGCTGACATAGTCGCCATAGCGCTGCATCAACCAACTGCGGATTTCGCCAGGGCTTTCGCCTGCGGCGATGCGGATGCGGACCTGGTGGCGCATATCGCCTGCCATCGGCGCATCGCTATCGGCAATCGATTGCGACTGGCATGTAAGGCAGCGCAGCGTTTCCATCAGATCCTGCGCCGCCGCCTCCTGTGCCGGATCGTCGAGCTGACGGTATGCATAGGGCGCCGGCGGCATGGATTGCTGCGCGGCGAGCGGGATCGCCAGAGCCAGAACGATTGACGAAACGAGTGCGCGGATCATCGCACTTTCTCCAGTTCGGCGAGCAATACCGGCACATCATCGGCCCGAATGTCGCCGATATGCTGATAGCGGATTACGCCCTTGCCATCGATCACGAAGGTTTCGGGCACGCCGGACGAACCGATGGCAAGCTGCACTTCGGATAGATCGTCACGCCCGATCCGACTGTAGGGATTGCCGTGCCGGGCGAGGAAACGCGCGATATCCTCGGGCCGGTCGCGAATTGCGACCCCCACGATTTCGGCCCCCTGCTCTTTCAGACTTTCGAGATGCGGGGCCTCGGCGATGCAGGGCAGGCACCAGCTCGCCCAGATATTGAGCAGGCGCGGCTTGCCGTCGGCGAATGTCGCGTTCGAGATGCCCTCGGCACCCTCCATCGCCGGCGGAAGATCGAAATAGGGCAACGCTTCGCCGACCATACGGCTTTCGACGAAGTCGTCTTTCGGCTGAGTGAGCTGATAGGCGGCAAGGCCGACGAACAGCGCGAAAGCGAATAGCGGGACCCACAAACGCCAGCTCACGCTACAGCCTCCCGATCGGCGCGCCGTTCGGCGATACGCGCCGCCAGACGGCGATGGCGCAGGTCGCTCAGCAACCGGCCGATCAACGCCAAGACGCCGCCGAACGCGACCAGCAGCCCGCCATACCAAATCAGCGTGACGAAGGGTTTCCACCACAAGCGCAATTGCCACCGCCCGTCGGGCGCACGATCGCCAACCACGGCATAAAGCTGGCCGTTCCAGCGCGTGACCAGCGCGCTTTCGGTCGTCTGTTGCAGCGGAGCCCAGAAATTGCGGGCCTGCGGAGTGAGAACCTTCGCCTCCCCGCCATTATAGCTTGCCGCGAGACGACCCTCGATCGCGGTCCAGTTGGGGCCGGCGACGGGTTCAACGCCCTGCAGCACAACTGTCCACGGGCCAACCGTCGCGCTTCCCCCCTCCGCCACCGCCGCGAGCCGTTCCTCGGTAAAGGCGCTTTCGCTGGCCATGCCGATCAGGGTGACGGCGATGCCGAAATGGGCAGCGACCATGCCCCATGTCGCGAGCGGTGTACGTGAAAGTTTGCGCCCGCGCAGCGGCAGCAGGCTCGCCACCGCAAGGCCAAGGCCGAGAGCAAGCCCGAGCAGGGGGAGCAAGGCAACTTCCGCCAACAGGCTGAAGAGAATCAGCGCCGCCAGCACCAATGCCGCGAACAGAGCAATCTCCTTGCCGATCCGGTCTACCCGGTCCTGCCGCCAGCGCAGCAGCGGCCCGACCGCCATCACCGCCAGCATGGGGATAGTGAAAATCGCCCCAACCGGATTGAAATAGGGTGGCCCGACCGACACGCGCACGTCGAAAGCCTCCGTCAGCAGCGGATAAAGCGTGCCGAGCAACACGATGGCCAGAATCGCGCTCAGCATCACATTGTTGAACACCAACGCCCCTTCGCGGCTGGCGAGCGCGAACCGCTGCCCCTCGTTTATCGTATTTGCGCGCATTGCGAACAAGAGCAGCGCGCCGCCGATAAAGATGCCGAGCAGCACGAGAATGAACGTCCCGCGTTCCGGATCGACAGCGAAGGCGTGGACGCTGGTGAGAATGCCCGAACGCACGAGGAATGTGCCGACCATGCTCATCGAAAAGGCGACCACGCCGAGCATGATGGTCCAGGTCCGCAGCGCATCGCGGCTAGCCAGAACGCTGGCCGAATGGAGCAGCGCCGTCGCCGCTAGCCAGGGCATGAGCGAGGCGTTTTCCACCGGGTCCCAGAACCACCAGCCGCCCCAGCCCAGCTCGTAATAGGCCCAATAACTGCCCGCCGTGATACCGATGGTCAGCAGGACCCAGGCCCCCAGCACCCAGGGCCGCATGGCGCGCGCGAAATCGGGCGTCACCTGCCGCGTCAGCAGCGCGCCGACTGCAAAGCTGAAGGCGACCGACAGGCCGACATAGCCCAGGTAGAGCGTCGGCGGATGGAAGACGAGACCGATATCCTGCAACAGGGGGTTCAGCCCCATTCCTTCCGCCGGCGGATTGGGCATACGCTCGAACGGGTTCGAACTGAGCAACAAGAAGGCGTAGAAGCCAAGCGCAACCACCCCTTGCGCGGCGAGCGTGGCGTTCATGGTGCGCTCGGGGAGGCGTCGTTCGACCAGCGCTATCAGCGCGCCCGCCAGGCCCATGACCATGACCCACAGCAGCATGGAGCCCTCATGGTTGCCGAAACTGCCCGACAGCTTGAAGATTAGCGGCTTCATCGAGTGCGAGTTCGATGCGACCAACTTCACCGACAAATCGGTGATCGCAAACAGCCACACGAGCATGCCGAACGATAGAGTCACCAGCACGCCCTGCACGATGGCCGCAGGGCGAATCAGTCCGGCCAGTTCACTCTTGCCGTCATCGTGCACCGCCATGAAGCCGGCGATCATCTGCAATGCAGCGAGCGCGGCGGCGAGCCACAGGGCGGCAAGACCGAGTTCGGCAATCATTCGAGGCCTACGGTAGTTTCCTCGGCCATTTTGGCCGCCTGATGCTGTTCCATTTCCTGCAATTCGCGCGGGACGTAGTTCTCGTCATGCTTGGCAAGGAGATTGTCCGCGACAAAGGTGCCATCGGCGCCCAGGCGTCCCTCAGCCACCACGCCCGAGCCTTCGACGAACAGGTCTGGCGCGATCCCGCTGAAGCGGACGGGCACGCGCGAGCCGTCGTTGCCTGCAACGGCAAAGGTCAGCGTGATCCCGTCGGGGGCGGTTTGCAGCGAGCCTTCCTCGACCATACCGCCAAGCCGCACCGCCTGCCCCACTTCGGGCGGGTCGGCCAGCATTTGCTCGGGGAGGTAGAAATAGCTCGCCTGGCTGCGCAGGGCATAGGCTGCCAGAAGCCCCGCCCCGACCAGCGCGACCAGCGCGAGGAGGACCAGCACGAGACGCTGATGCTTGGGTTTCAATGCACTCATTTACGCCTGCTTTCCTCGCGGCGTTTCTCCGCGCGCTTCATATCGATCCACGCCCATGCGATCATGGCGAGTGTGCCCACCACACCAACCGCATAGGCCGCGATCACGAAATCCCACTGGTCGAGTGCCTCGCGCATCACGCAGCCTCCATCGCCTTGCGGCGCAGGCGCGCTTCCGCCTGAATATCGGCGAGCAGCGCCCGCATACGGGCCAGCACTACACCGCCGAACAGCAGGGAAAACCCCGCCACGGCGACCAGCAGGGGGGCGAGAAACTCGCCATCGATGGCGCTCTTGCCCATGGTAATGCTGGGCGGTTGGTGGAGCGAGTTCCACCATACCACGCTGCGATTGATGATCGGGATGTTGATCGCGCCGAGCAGTCCGAAGATCGCCGGGATGCGGGCAGAAACGCCCTCGCGCTCAGCCGCCTGGGCGAGCGCCATATAGGCAAGGTAGAGGAAGGCGAGCACCAGCATGCTGGTCAGCCGCCCGTCCCACACCCACCAGGTGCCCCAAGTCGGCCGTCCCCAGATCGAACCGCTGGCAAGGCAGATCAGCGTGAAGACGAGGCCCGGCACCGCTGCGGCGCGCGCGGCCAGCGCGGCCAGGGGATGACGCCAGACCAGAAATACGAGGCTGGAAACGGCAATGGCGGTCCACCCACCCATCCCTAGCCACGCGGTGGGAACATGGAGGAAGAGAATTCGCACAGTTTCGCCCATCAGCCGGTCCGGGGGAACGCGAAACAATCCCCAGTAGAGCGCAGCCGCACTCACCAGCAAGCCGGCGACCAGCAGCAGCGGGGTCAACCAGTTTGCGAGCGAAAGGAAGCGCTTGGGATTGGCGAAGCCATGCATCGAAATATACCGTCCAGCTCCGCTTTGGCAGCGCTCATCCGGCCTCGCAAGAGCGCAGTTCAGCGACCGATCAGTTCCTGAGCCATACGGTCGGCGACCTGGTCGGGCGAACCGCCATCGCGATCGCTTTCCTGCCAGATCTGTTCGAGCCGGCCGGGGATCAGCGCGATGCGCTTGCGCACTTCGTTGATGTCGCAGGGCGCCTTGTCGTTACGGCACAGATATTCGAGCGTCACCGAGATGATTCCGCCCGCATTGATGACGTAATCCGGCGCATAAAGGATACCGCGCTCGGCAAGCATCGGGCCGTGTTCGGGGCGCCGCAACTGGTTGTTCGCACCGCCTGCCACAATCTGGCAATCGAGCCGCGCGATGCCCTCCTCGTCGAGAATCGCTCCCAAGGCGTTCGGGCTGAACACGTCGCAGGCCACCGACATGATCGCATCGGGCGCGGCCGTTTCGGCGCCGAGTTCGGCGGCCAGCGCTTCGGCGCGGTCCTGATGGATGTCGGAAAGGGTCAGCCTTGCGCCGTCGCGGGCGAGCAGGCGAGCGACGCCGCCGCCAACGCTGCCGGTGCCCTGCAAGGCGACATGAACGCCCTCGACGCTGTCCTTGCCCAGCTTGTGCTGCACTGCTGCCTTGATACCGAGAAAGATACCCAGGGCAGTAAACGGTCCGGGATCGCCGCCAGCCGTATCCTCTCCTTCTACGGGAAGGCCGGAAACATGTTGGGTGCGCTGCGCAACGGCGGCCATGTCGGCTTCCGAAATGCCCACATCCTCGGCCGTGACATACTGGCCGCCCAACGCTTCGACCGCGTCGGCGAAAGCCGCCAGCATCTCCGGCGTCTTGGTCTTATCCTTGTCCGCCAGGATCACCGCTTTACCGCCGCCCATGGGCAATCCGGCCATAGCGTTCTTGTAGCTCATGCCACGCGACAGGCGCAGCGCATCGCGCATGGCATCGGCGGGTTCCGCATAATGCCAGAAACGGGTTCCGCCCGCGCCCGGGCCGAGGTGAGTCGAATGAAGGGCAATAATGGCAGTCAGACCGCTCTTCGCGTCCCGTACAACCTGTACGAGTTCATGGTCATCGAAATCCGCTTCGGTCCAGAAAGCCGTCATGCCTTGCGTGCCCCCAAAGAGCTGTGAAGGACGGCTACGACAAGGGGAAAAGATGGGGCGATCGACGGGGTTCGAACCCGCGACCTCCGGTACCACAAACCGGCGCTCTAACCAACTGAGCTACGATCGCCACATGCCCCCGGAACCGTCCGGGAAGGGGCCTGATACGCATGAGTGTGGCAGCGTCAAGCCGCCCTGCGTAACGGCGCGTGCCTGTTGCACAATGAGCGGGGATTGGGAAGCGAAAAACGTCAAAGGCGTAAATGCGCGCAATTTTCTTTCGCGGTTGTTCGCGCCATCGCCCACGCTATCCTTATGGCCATGAAGGGACCGGGCGAATCTTCCGCTGAAAAACTGCTCGAGCGCGACGGCCTGCAGCGTGTGCCGAGTGACAAGCTCGACCTTTTCCAATTGCGCGATTTCGTGCCCCCGGAGCTGCGGGCCGAACTGATTCGACTCATCGAACGGGGGCGGCGGCCCTCCACCCTCGCCGACGCCGGCGATGACCGTTACTTTCGCACCAGCGAGACATGCGACTTGGATGGAGACGAACCGGCAGTCGAAACGCTCGAAGCGCTGCTGTTCGATCTCAATGGAATCGACCCCGCCTATGGCGAGCCTCTACAGGGACAGCGCTACGACGTGGGGCAGGAGTTCAAGCCGCATTGCGATTACTTCAATCCCGGCGGGGCCGATTGGGCGCGATACTGCTCGGTTGCAGGCCAGCGCACCTGGACCTTCATGATCTATCTGAACGAGGTTGAAGCCGGGGGCGCTACCCGCTTCAAAACGGTTCGCAAGACTTTTCAACCCGAAGCCGGGAAGCTGGTCTGCTGGAACAATCGCCGACCGGATCTCAGCGAGAATCCGAACACGATCCATCACGGAATGAAAGTACGCAAAGGGCTCAAATACGTGATCACCAAATGGTACCGCGAAAAGCCCTGGGGATGGTGAGATGAGCGAAGGCGAAGCACCGCTTTTGCGGCAAATGCGGCATTCATCGCTTTCATCGGTTGCGATCAAAGCCCGATCGTTACGGTCTTAACCTTCCCTGCATCGACGGAATGACGATCTATGACCTGGCCGAGATTCCCGTTTTAGACGGACAGAGCCATCCGCCGGATGGTGGGGCCTATAGCTATGCGGGGGTCATGCGTTTCGAGCCCAATGAAAATTGATGCAGGACAAATTTCATTCTCATATTTCGTGTTAGCTTAATCGCCACACACGATAACGGGAGTGCATTCATGACCGAATACAGCGACATTCGCGAAAAGTTGCAGAACCGGCTAGGGGATTTGCTGGAGCGTGCCGAAGTCATCGAGGATGACCTGCGCCATCCGCTGGAGGCGGATTCGAGCGAGCAAGCCGTCGACCTTGCCGATGACGAGGCGCTCGAGGGTATCGATGAAGTTCTGCGCCATGAAATCGCGCAAATCCGTATGGCCTTGCTACGGATCGACAACGGCACTTACGGAACCTGTGGCCAGTGCGGCAAACAGATCGCGCGTAAGCGCCTGGAGGCCCGCCCCATCGCCACGCGTTGCATCGATTGCGCCGAATGATCCTTTGAAACGCAAAAAGGGCGGCCCCGCAGGACCGCCCTTCACAATGCCATCGAGGCTCGCCGCGCTCAGTTCTTCTTGAGCGACAGGCCGCCGAAACGCTTGTTGAAGGCTGCGACACGGCCGCCTTCCTGAATCTGCTTGGTGCCACCGGTCCATGCCGGGTGGCTGGTCGGGTCGATATCGAGCGTCAGCGTATCGCCCTCGCTGCCCCAGGTGGAGCGCGTCTGGAATTCGGTACCATCGGTCATCTTGACCGTGATCATGTGGTAATCGGGGTGACCTTCGGCCTTCATTGTAAACGTCCTTCTAGCCTCGGAACGGTTCCGACCGGTCCAGCTGTGTTGTGGAGAAGGCGCGCGCATAGCCGCGAGCGCCGAATATGGCAACCTTATTCGGGTGCGTCCGCGATCATAGCGGTGAACTGCACCTCGCAGGTGACTTTGCCATCAACGCTCGCCTCGCCTGCGAATTTGCAGACGCGGGCGCGTTTCTGCACGAATTCCGCCTTGAGATCGAGCAGTACGCCCGGCGTCACGGGGGCGCGGAACTTCGCATTCTCAATAGCCATAAAATAGACCAGCTTGCCCGAGCCAGCGAGGCCGAGGCTTTCTACCGCGAGCACACCCGCAGCCTGCGCCAGTGCTTCGATCTGAAGGACGCCGGGCATGATCGGCGCGCCGGGGAAATGCCCCTGGAAGAAGTCCTCGTTGAAACTGACCGCCTTGACCGCGTGAATACGCTCGTCGGCGACCAATTCCGCGACCCGATCAACCAGGAGCAGAGGATAGCGATGCGGCAGCCGCCTCAGCACCTCGACGATGTCGAAACCAGTCTCGCTCATCACTCTGCTCCAGTCGTTACCGTCAGCGTCCGGTCGGCTGCGCCGTTGGCTGCTGTTGCTGCTGAGCGGCCTGCTGCTGACGCGCCGACGCAATCATGAGAATCTGCTGGACTTCCTGGTAGATACCGACCGCCTGCTGCGCCGGTTGCCAGCCTTCGGGCGGCGTGATCTGGACCGAAGGTACGCGCTGGTTAAGCGCAGCGACGACCTTGTCGTTCATATTGGCCGCCGGATCGGTGTAGATAACGGCATCGGGCGCGAGAATCATCTGGACCGAATTCTGCGAAGCGACGGTCTGCAGACTGGCGCTGTACTGCTGCAGGATCTGCTGGATGGCGTAAACGCGAGCCGATTCGACCTGGTTCGAAAGCTGAGCGATCTCCTGCTCGAGCGTCTGCAACTGCTGCGCCTGCGGCGCGCTCTGAGCGGCCTGCTGCTCTGCCTGATCGAGACTGCCGTCACCATTCGTATCGAGCTGGCGCAACAGGGTCTGAACCTGCTGCTGCTTTTCCTGAATTTGGGTGATCTGGGCCGAATAGGTCGTGCCGATCTGCTGGAACGCAGTACGCAGCGCGTCGCTTGCCGCGATGGTGGCCGGCGCATTCACGATGCCGATATTGCCGCTGATCTGTGCCGCGGCGGGAGTGGCGATGGCGGCAGCGCCGGCGATGGCCGCGGCGGCCACGGTCTTGCTGAAAAGTTTCATTAGAATTGTGTTCCTACGTTGAAGGAGAAGGTCTTGACGTCATCGCCCAGCTGCTTCTTTAGCACGTGAGATAAATCGATCCTGAAGGGCCCGAAGGGTGAATTCCAGTTCACCCCGACACCGACCGAAATGCGCGGCGATGGACTGTCGCCGACGAATACTTCCTTGAAAGCCGGGAAAATGATGTTCGGCGGATTGGCCGACCCATCGGGTGCCACAGGATTGGTGACGACTGTTACTACAGTTTGTCCATTCGCGTCGAGCGAACTTTGAAGATATTCGAGGTTCCCGTTGGCGTCGATATTCTGAACGCCGTTCGGGAAGTCCTGAAGGACGGGCCGGGTAACATCGAATAACGACCCCACATCGAGGAAAATCGATGGACGGATGCCCATCTCCCGAGCTCCGCTGCCGAGCGGGATCTCGAGTTCAGCCCGCCCCAGGTAGTATGCCTTGCCGCCTAGCGCGTCATCGACCCGGTTATTGCCGGACAGCGCATCTTCAATCGATTCCGGCACGGTCGGCGTCGAGGCATCGTTATCGTCATCGATATAGGAGAGACGCACGATCCGTGGGCCAACACCACGAATGTCGAAGCCGCGCATTTGCGGTTCACCGAGGAAGAACCGGTCGGTTAGACGGACATCATCACTACCGGGGACGTTACCATCCTCTAGACTACGTATCCAGCCGCCTTCACCGGTAATGGAGAAAACGAAACCGCCACCAACAGACCAGTACTTGCCAGCCTGGGCACGTGAACGGATATACTTCACATCGCCGCCAAGACCCGCGAATTCAGTGGTCCAGCTAACCCTTTCACCACGCGTTGGTCGCAGCCGGCTATCGAGCGTGTTGAAATTGAGCGTGAGCCCCAAAATCGAGCTTGCACGTTCGCCGATCGCTTCACACAGGAAGCGGCTCGCCAACAAGGTATCGCACGTTGCCACGCCATCGCCATCGCGATCGGAGAAATAGATGGCCTCATCGAGACCCACATCGTCATAGTTGAACGTATAGCTTCCAATCGCGCTAACATACTCGGTCAACGGCACGCCGGCGCGAATTGAGAAACCCGTAGTCGACTGCTCGAAGGTCGTATTTCGCTCGTTGTTGCGGAAATTGAAGCTGTTGAGGTCACGGCGATAGATATCGACGCCGGCCGAAATGTTGCGATCGAACACATAGGGTTCGCTGAAGCTCACCTGCGCCGATTTGGAATAGCGCGAATAGTTCAGGCTGAGGCCGACCGTCTGGCCGCGACCGCGGAAATTTCGCTGCCGGATCGATCCGGCAAGGATGAAGCTTTCGAGGCTAGAAAACCCGGCCGAGAGCTGCAGTTCGCCGGTCGCCTGTTCCTCGACATTCGCTTCGAGGACGATCCTGTCGGGCGCGCTGCCTTCGACCTGATTGATCTCGAAGTTTTCCTGAAAATAGCCGAGCGAATTGATGCGCGCGGCCGAGCGCGCGACGGACAGGGAATTGAACGCATCGCCTTCGGCAAGACGGAATTCGCGCCGCACGACCTTGTCCTGCGTCAGCGTATTGCCGTTGACGTCGATCCGCTCGACATAAACACGCGGCGCTTCGCGCAGGACGAAGGTCACGTTCATCGTCAGATCGTCGGGATTGCGACTGAACTGCGGCTGGACGTCAGCGAACGCATAACCGAAAGTGCCGGCCAACTCACTCAGCTGCTCGACGGTATCCTCGACCAGTTTGGCGTCGTACCAGTCGCCAGACCGCATCGGCAGTCGGGCGGCCATCGCGTCGTCGTCGAAATCGCGGATCTGGGAATCGACAGTGACATCGGCGAATTTGTACCGCTCACCCTCTTCGACGACATAGGTGATGATGAAATCGCGCTTGTCGGGCGTCAATTCGGCGACAGCCGAAACGACGCGAAAGTCGGCAAAGCCTTCCGTCAGATAGAACTGGCGCAGCTTTTGCTGGTCGAAGGCCAGCCGGTCGGGATCGTAGCTGGTGTTCGAACTGAGGAAGCTGGTCAGCCGCGCCTGCTTCGTGACCATTTCGCCACGCAACTTGCCATCGGAAAAGGCTTCATTGCCGATGATGTTGATCTGGCGGACCTTGGACTTGGGGCCTTCGCTGATCTCGAACACGATATCGACGCGGTTCTGCGACAGCTCGACCATCTTCGGCTCGACTGTCGCAGCGAAGCGCCCCTGACGCTTGTACAGTTCGATAATGCGGGCCACGTCCGCACGCACCTTCGACCGGGTGAATATCTGCCGCGGAGACAGTTTGATCTCGGGCAGGATTTTGTCGTTTTTGAGGCGCTTGTTACCTTCGAGGATGATCCGGTTGATAACCGGGTTTTCGACGATGGTGATGACCACATTGCCGTCATTGTTCACCACGCTAACGGTGGAGAACAGCTCGGTCGCGTAGAGATCTTTCAGGACCCCGTCGCCAGCAGCCTGAGTCCAGACGTCGCCCGGACGAAGCTTGATGTAGGACAGAATGGTCTGCGGCTCGAGCCGCTGCGCGCCGCTGACGGCAATCGTCTGGACGATATCCTGCTGGACCGCCGGAGCCACAGCTTCGGCAGCTTCTTCCTGCGCAAAGGCCACAATCGGCACCCCGCCCAGAATGGTTCCGGCCAGCAGCCCCATCGCCAGCCGCGCGGCAGGATTCTTGCGTCGCATGGCGGCATAAGCAAAATTGTTCATCGACAAGGAGATTCCCGTCCTCGTTTCCATACAAGCAGATCCGGCTGTCGCAGCCCCGATCCGGCGTCAGGCCGCACAGTGCGGGGCGGCCATGCCGTCCCCTGCCCGATGCGCCTCCACCAATCAAGCTTTGCTGCAGCGAATTGCCGGTATCCCGCTCCCTTTCCCCGGCTAATTCCCGAATACGGGAAGCGTCACCAGATCGTTGATTGTGACGAACACCATCAGCATGAGCACGAGGGCCACGCCGGCGCGGTACGCCACTTCGGTTCCACGCGGACCCACCGGCTTCCGACGGACTGCTTCCGCCGCGTAGAAAGCCAGGTGCCCGCCGTCGAGAGCGGGGATTGGCAGGAGGTTGATGAATGCCAAGTTAAGCGAAATCAGCGCGACGAAATTGATGAAGGCCATTGCGCCGAGGCTGAGCTGCTCGCCCGAGAACTTGGCGATCTTGACCGGGCCGCCGAGCTCCTGAACCGAACGCTCGCCGGTGAAAATCTGGCCGATCCCGGTGACCATCATTTTGACGATGCCGATGGAATGGTCGACGGCCAGCCCCAGCGAGGAGGTGATACCCTGCGGTTCGAACTCGAAGCCCGCTGCACCCGAAGCGACCCCGATCAGCCCGACTTTCGACACATTGCCGAACCGATCCTCCATTTCCACACTGCGTACGGGCACCGCAAAGGTCTGCTCGGCACCGTCGCGTTCGATCGTGATGTCGAGCGTACGCCCGGGATAGAACATGATCGAATCCTGCACGTCCCGGAAATCCTCCATCCGCTCACCTTCGATCGCCACGATCCGGTCACCCACCTCGATCCCGGCCGCTCGTGCAGGCGAAATCTCGGCGAACTGGGCGACAGTGAGCTGGCCGTCCGCATCGGCCGGAACCGGTTTGCCGTACAAGGCGAAAAACCCCGCGAAAATCGCCAGGGTGAGAAGAATGTTGGTCGCAGGTCCCGCGAATACGATCAGCGCACGCTTCCACAGGGCGGCATGGTGAAAGCTGCCCCGGCGTTCCTCGGCGCTGGCCTTTGCCACCGCTTCGGCATCGGGAATACTGGCCGGATTCATATCGCCCTTGAATTGCACATAGCCCCCGAGGGGGAGTGTCGATAGCTTCCACCGTGTGCCACGTTTGTCCGTGAAGCCCCAGATTTCCTTGCCGAATCCGACCGAAAACGCTTCGGCATGAACGCCGAACCAGCGGCCGACGATATAGTGACCCAGTTCGTGAATCGTGACGAGCGGCCCGAGCAACAACGGAAAGCCGATGACATAGTAAAGCCAGAGAGGCAGGTTCACTTCCACGGGTCAGACAGGCTCCAGAATATGAATGGCGCGGCGGCGTGCATCCTCGTCGACGCGCAAGACCTCTTCCAGGGTTCGCGGCGCATCGGGTAGATCGTTCTGGTTCAGAACGTTTTCGACCAGTACCGCGATCCTGCTGAACGCAATCTTACGATCGAGAAAAGCCGCCACCGCGATCTCGTTTGCGGCGTTGAGCACTGCCGGGGCGGCCCCGCCCGCTTCGGCCGCCTCGCGCGCCAGTCTGGTCGCGGGGAAACGCACCTCGTCCGGGGCAAAGAAGGTCATCTCGCCGATCGCAGGCAGATCGAGCGGTTTCATCGGCGTATCCATTCGCGCGGGCCAAGCGAGGCATGAGGCGATGGGGACGCGCATGTCCGGCGGGCCAAGCTGTGCCAGTGTCGACCCGTCGCGATATTCTACCAGAGAATGGATCACGCTCTGCGGATGGACCACGATGCGAATTCGATCGAGCGCGACCGGGAAAAGATGATGCGCCTCGATCAGCTCGAGCCCTTTGTTGAACATGGTCGCGCTATCGACGCTGATCTTGGCGCCCATGTCCCAATTGGGATGCGCGATCGCCTGTTCGGGCGTGACGGCGGAAAGGTCTTCAATCATGCGCAGCGGGCCGCCGCTGGCGGTCAGCGTGATCGACCGGACATCGGCGATCTCGCCCCCCTGGAGGCATTGGAAAATCGCATTGTGTTCGCTGTCCACCGGCAGCAGCGTCGCGCCGTGTTTCGCAACAGCTGCGGTCATCACTTCGCCCGCCGAAACCAGCGCTTCCTTGTTGGCGAGCGCGATTGTCCCGCCCTGCTCGATCGCCGCCATGACGGGGCCGAGCCCGGCACAGCCGACAATTGCCGCCATGGTGATGTCGACCGGGCGCGACGCCGCTTCGCACAGCGCAGCGCGGCCAGCGGCCGCCTCTATCCCGCTTCCCGCCAGGGCATCGCGCAGATCGCCGAGATAGCGTTCATCAGCCACCACGGCGATATCCGCACGGAATTCGCGCGCCGCCCTGGCAAGCTCGGCGACGTTCGAATTGGCAGTCAGCGCGGACACCTTCCAGCTCTCGGCATTGCGGCGCACGAGATCGAGCGTCTGTTCACCGACCGAACCGGTCGCGCCAAGGATCGAAATCGAACGCATCACCGCGCCGCGCCCAGCAGCGCGCCCGCGAGCAGCACTACGGGGATCATCCCGTCGGTCCTGTCGAACACACCGCCATGTCCCGGTATGAGTTTCGAGCTATCCTTGACCCCGGCCCTGCGTTTGAGCCAGCTTTCGAAAAAGTCGCCAGCCTGGGCCGCAACCGCCGTCATCGTCCCGAGGGCCAGAATCTGCCCAGCTTCGGCAAGATCGAAGAACATCGTACTTTCGCCCGACGTCGCTCTGGCCACAAAATAGATCCAGCCCGCGATCCAAACCGACGCGCCGACAATGCCGCCCACCAATCCGGCCCAGGTCTTCGACGGGCTGATGGAGGGAGCGATTTTCGGCCCGCCGAGCGTGCGGCCGAAGAAATAGGCGAAGGTATCGACGGAGACGACCACACCGACAACACCAACGACGATCGGAATGGGGAACCGCGAGAGCATATAGCCAGCTATGCCGATATAGATCGCGCCGGCCAGTATGCCTGCGAGGCGGTAGGATACGTTCGGCGTTGCCTTAATCACCAGCAGGACGAATTCGAGCATGGTGACGAGCGCCACCGCAAGAATGAACCAGCCAAACCATGGATCGCCCGCCAGCAATGCCCCGACCGCAAGCGCGATCATCACCACGGCAGAAACGATCCGCACAGGAAGATCGGGATTTTTCCGGGCGGCCGGTTGCGCCCCTGTTTCAGCGTCCGCCAAATCGCCTCTCCCTCTCCGCGAAATCGGCCAGTGCGCGCTTCAGGTGATCGGGCGTAAAGTCCGGCCACAGCACGTCGAGAAACAGCATCTCCGCGTAAGCCGCCTGCCACAAGAGGAAATTCGACAGGCGCACTTCGCCGCTGGTGCGGATCAACAGGTCGAGCGGGGGAAGCGGCGCACTGTAGAGGTGACGCTCGATCGTCTCCTCGGTCACTTCGCCTGCTTCCGCGGCCTTGCGCGCCGCCTGCGCGATCTCGGCCTGGGAACCGTAGTTCAAGGCAACTGCCAGCGTCCGCGCGCCCATCGCCGTCTTCTCCAGCGCATCTTCGAGCATCTCGACGATGTCGGGGGCAAGTCCCTGCCAATCGCCGAGAATATGGAGCTTCACATCATTGGCGGTGAATTCCGGCAGATCCGATTTGATGAACTTGCGCATCAGGTTCATCAGATCATCGACTTCGTCTTCGGGTCGCTTCCAGTTTTCGGACGAGAAAGCATACAGCGTCAGGCACTCGATCGATGTGTACTTGAGGCTCCGCACGAGTTCGCGCACCGCCTCCACACCCTTGCGATGCCCCATTGCCCGGGGCAGGTGCTTACGCTTCGCCCAACGGCCATTGCCATCCATGATTATGGCGACATGGCGGGCGGTCGTCCCGGGGAAATTCACGCAGACTTCCATTCGTGTCGAGCGATTGCCGAGGGCTGCCTCGAGTGGAACTCGAGACACATTTGCGCCGACGCCTCTCGATTTCGCTCGACGCTCCCGGAGACGAAGAACAAATCCTTCACTGCGACAGGATTTCCTGTTCTTTCTTTTGCACGGTTGCATCGCACTCGGCGACATACTGATCGGTCAGCTTCTGCACCTCGGTCTCGCCGCGCTTCTGCTCGTCTTCCGAGATTTCTTTCTTCTTCTCGTCGTCCTTCAGCGCTTCCATACCGTCGCGGCGTACATTGCGGATGGCGATCTTGGCCTTTTCGCCATATTCCCCCGCAACTTTGGCGAGTTCCTTACGGCGTTCCTCGGTCAGATCCGGCATCGGCAGCCGTACATTCTGCCCGTCGATCATGGGATTGAGGCCGAGATTGGCCTTGGCGATACCCTTTTCGACCGCAGTCACATTCGCCTTGTCCCACACCTGCACGCTGAGCATGCGGGGTTCGGGCGCGCTGACGGTGGCCACCTGATTGAGCGGCATCATCGAACCATAGACCTCGACCACCACCGGATCGAGCAGGCTGGTATTCGCCCGGCCCGTCCTCAGGCCCGACAAATCGCCCTTAAGGCTTTCCACGGCGCCCTTCATGCGGCGCTCGATATCGGTCTTGTCGTATTTGGCCATGGCGGTTTCCTCTATCTTTCTGATCTTGTCTCAGTTCTGCACGATCGTCTGGGTGCCCTCACCTGCGATGACCCGGGCAAGGTTGCCCTTCTCGCGGATCGAGAAGACGACGATCGGAATCTCGTTGTCGCGGCATAGCGCGACCGCGCTGGCATCCATCACCTTGAGATTGTCGGCGAGGACTTTACCGTATGTCACCGTTTCATAGCGCCTCGCATCAGCGTTCTTCTTGGGATCGCTGTCATAGACGCCATCCACGCTGGTACCCTTGAGCAGCGCATCGCAGTTCATTTCCGCGGCGCGCAGGGCCGCCCCGCTGTCGGTGGTGAAATAGGGCGCGCCCACGCCGGCGGCGAAAATCACGATGCGGCCCTTCGCAAGATGCCGTTCCGCACGGCGGCGGATCACGGGTTCGCAAACCTGATCCATCTGGATCGCGCTTTGCACGCGCGTCGGCACGCCAAGCTGTTCGAGCGCGCTCTGCATCGCCAGCGCGTTCATCACCGTGGCAAGCATTCCCATGTAGTCGGCCTGGGCGCGGTCCATCCCCTGAGCGGCGCCGGCCATCCCGCGAAAGATGTTGCCCCCGCCGATGACGAGGCAG
>CAMYIQ010000109.1 GCA_947258465.1 uncultured Erythrobacter sp. | reverse complement strand
CTCCATGGGTGACGAAGGTGACACCGGTGTCACCCAAGTCCTACAGGTTAATGCTTTGAAATTTATCAAAGTTCTCCGCGCAGGGTGACACATTCCCGGTTTTCGGGGGAGGGGGGATGTTCCCGTTGGGGTGCAGCGCTTCACCATTTCAGCATGTCCCTGCCACAGTTCGGCCGGAGTAGGAAACGCCGCAATCGGTCGATTGCCGTCATCGCCATCAGATCGAACGGGCGCTTCTCCTTCGGCCCGAAGCCCTGCTCCCCTTCCCGGCGGGGAGGGGTTTGGGGGTGGGGGTTCAAGACCATCGACGCTGGAACACCCCCTCCCGGCCTCCCCCCTGAGAGCGAGGGGATATGGGCGGTGGCCGAAAGGGCCAGGCACGCGCCCATTCCGGAGGAGACCGCGAGTGCGGCGGCTAGCCCAACCGCGCGAGCGCCGCTTCGAGCCGGGCCACTTCGGCCATGTGATGCGCATGGTCGGCGCGGGCCTTTTCGACCGCTTCGGGCTTGGCGCGTTCGACGAAGTTCGCATTCGACAGGCGGCCTTCGAGCGATTTGGCTTCCTTGGCACTGGCCGCGAGCGCTTTTTCGAGGCGAGCCTTTTCGGCCTCGATATCGATCACGCCTTCGAGCGGGATGACGAATTCGTCCTCGCCTGCCGCGATCTGCATCGCAGCACCCGAAGGCGCTTCGCCGAATGTCACCGGGGTCAGGCGCGCCAGCCGTTCGATCGCCCCGGCATTCGCCTCGACCACCGATTTCGCCAGCGGGCTGGGCGATGCGCAAAAGGCTTGCAGCTTCGCGCCCGGTGCGATGCCGAGCTCGTTTTTTGCGGTGCGCGTGGCCGATGTGAGCGCGATCAGCCAATCGATCTCCGCCTTGGCCTCCGCGTCCACTTCCGCCTGCGGGTCGGGCCATTTGGCAGTGATCAGCGGATAGTCCGCGCGATCACCCTGCTTCGACCACAGCTCTTCGGTGATGAAGGGCATGAAGGGGTGCAGCATGACGAGGATCTGGTCGAGCGCCCAACCGGCGACCGCCCTGGTTTCCTCGTCGAAATTGCCTTTGACCAGTTCGATATACCAGTCGCAGAAGCGGTCCCATACGAAGTGGTAGATCGTGTTCGCGGCGGCATCGAAACGCAGGTCCGCCAGTGCGGCGTCGAGCGCCTGCTTGGTCTCGACCACTTCGCCGATGATCCAGCGATTGACCGCGTGGCTCGCCTTGGGAGCCGCGATGGACGTGCTCGCGCCGATGCCGTTCGCCTGGCAGAAACGCGTGGCATTCCACAGCTTGGTCGCGAAGTTGCGATAGCCCTCGATCCGCTTGTCATCCATCTTGATGTCACGGCCCTGGCTTTCCATCGCCGCCATGAAGAAGCGCAGCGCATCGGCGCCATACTGGTCGATCAGGCCGAGCGGGTCGACGACATTGCCCTTGGACTTGGACATCTTGGCCCCGTCCGCCGCGCGCACGAGGCCGTGGAGATAGAGCCGCGGCCAGGGGTTCTGGCCAGTGTTGTACTGCCCCATCATCATCATCCGCGCATCCCAGAAGAACAGGATGTCGAAGCCCGAGATGAGCAGATTGTTGGGATAGTGCTTGGCGAACAAATCCTCCCCATTCTGGGGAGGATTGGGCCAGCCGAGCGTGGCGAAGGGCCACAGCGCGGAGGAGAACCACGTGTCGAGGACGTCTTCGTCGCGGGTCAGCGTGGCGCCTTCGCCTGCTTGGGCCTGCGCCTCTTCCTCGGTCATGGCGACATAGGGCTTACCCTCGGCATCGTACCACGCCGGAATCCGGTGCCCCCACCAGAGCTGGCGGCTGACGCACCAGGGCTGGATGTTTTCCATCCAGTTGAAGAAGGTCTTTTCCCAGCTCTTCGGGACGATCTCCACCTCGCCGCTCTTCACCGCCTCGATTGGCTTCACCGCGAGCTTTTCCGCGTCGACATACCACTGATCGGTCAGCCAGGGTTCGATCACCACGCCGCCGCGGTCGCCGAAGGGGGTCGCGATGGTGCGCGGCTCGGCGTCCATCTCAACCTCTTCGCCTTTCTTGGTCTTGGCGATATGCGGGATGAGGTAGCCGCCTTCCTTGAGGCGCTGCACCACCAGTTCGCGCGCGCCGTCCACGCCCCCATCTTCTTTGGCGCGCTTGAAGCGGTGCAGGCCGATAAATTCTTCCGGCACCAGTCCGTCGGCGGTCTGGCAGACATTCGCCTCGCCATCGAGCATGTTGAGCATCTCGGCGGGAGCGAAACCTGCACGCTTGCCGACGTCGAAATCGTTGAAATCATGGCCCGGCGTGATCTTCACCGCGCCGCTGCCCAGTTCGGGATCGGCATGTTCGTCGGCCACGATCGGCACGCGGCGGCCGGTGATCGGCAGCACGACATGCTTGCCGATGACCGATTTGTAGCGCTCGTCATCGGGATGCACTGCTACCGCCATATCGGCGAGCATGGTTTCGGGGCGCGTCGTGGCGACGACGATATGGTCGCGCCCGTCATCGAGCGTGACGCCGTCTTCGAGCGGATATTTGAAGTGCCAGAACCCGCCTTTCACATCGGTCGTCTCGACCTCGAGGTCGGAAATCGCGGTCTTGAGCTTGGGGTCCCAGTTCACCAGCCGCTTGTCGCGGTAGATCAGCTTGTCGTTATAGAGGTCGACGAAGGTCTTGAGCACGGCATTCGAAAAATGCTCGTCCATGGTGAACTGTTCTCTGGACCAGTCCATCGAACAGCCGAGGCGGCGAAGCTGGCGCGTGATCGTGCCGCCGCTTTCTTCCTTCCATTCCCAGACCTTGTCGACGAAATCCTCACGCGAATAATTGGTGCGCTTGTCCTGTTTCGCTTCGAGCTGGCGTTCGACCACCATCTGCGTGGCGATGCCCGCATGGTCGGTGCCGACCACCCACAGCGCATCCTTGCCGCGCAGCCGCTCGTAACGGATCATCACGTCCTGCAGCGTGTTGTCGAGCGCATGGCCGATATGCAGGCTGCCGGTCACATTGGGCGGCGGGTTCACGATCGTATAGGGTTCGGCCTCCGGGCGCTCGGGCCGGAACAGCCCGTTCTCTTCCCAATGCGCGTACCAGCGCGCCTCGATGTCGGCGGGGTCGAAAGTCTTCGGTAGCTCGGTGGTCATTTTGTGTTCGCTCACGCTCACTGGCGGCACCGGCCCGCTCCCCCTCCCGGCCACCCATGCACTATCCTATTGCGTGGCCGG
>CAMYIQ010000108.1 GCA_947258465.1 uncultured Erythrobacter sp. | reverse complement strand
CACTGCGCTCGATGCGATTATCGAACATTTCGGAACCGACGCCGTGGCCGAAGTCACGGGCCGGACCCGCAGGCTTGTCCTCGGCCGCGATGGTGAGCAGCGCCTCGAACGGCGTAGCCCCAGCGCCAATGTCGCCGAAGCGCAAACCTTCATGGAAGGGACCAAGCGCATCCTGGTCTTCTCGGATGCGGGCGGCACGGGGCGTTCCTATCATGCCGACTTGGGCGCCAGGAACCAGCAGCGCCGGGTTCACTTCCTGCTTGAACCGGGATGGCGCGCCGACAACGCCATCCAGGGCCTTGGTCGCACGAACCGCACCAATCAGGCCTCAGCCCCGCTGTTCCGCCCGGTCACCACAGATGTGAAGGGCGAGCGCCGGTTCATCTCGACTATTGCGCGAAGGCTCGACGCTTTGGGCGCGCTTACGCGCGGCCAGCGCCAGACCGGCGGACAGAACCTGTTCGACCCGGCCGACAATCTCGAAAGCGATTATGCGCGCGACGCGCTCAGCCGCTGGTTCCAGCTGCTCTATGACGGCAAGCTCGAAGCCACCACTTTCGGCCACTTCGTCGAGCGAACGGGCCTCCGTCTCGAAAACCCAGATGGGGGACTGACCGACAATCTCCCCACGATCCAGCGCTGGCTCAACCGCATCCTCGCGCTGCCGATCGCGCTCCAGAACGCCATCTTCGATGAATATCTTGGCCTCGTCGAAGCGCGGATCGAAGCCGCGCGCGAGGCCGGAACGCTCGATCAGGGACTGGAAACCGTGAAGGTCGATCGTTTCACGGTCCTCGCCGATGAACTCCTGCGCACCGACCCCGTGACCGGAGCGGAAACCCGCCTCGTCTCGCTCGAAGTGACGAGGCACCTGCGGCCTCTGCGCCTGCAGCGCCTGCTACGGATGCACGAGATTGGCAGCCCGCACGCAATCCCGATGCGCAATGCGCGCTCGGGCAAGGTCGCGCTGTCGATACCAGCCCGGCGTCTCATCGCCGACGACGGGGAGGTGATCGAACGTCGGCGCCTGCTGCGACCGCTCAAGTCCGCGAACTGGACGCTTGAGGCACTGGGTGAAAGCCACTGGGAAGAAACTGGCGTCACCGCGTTCACGAGCGCCTGGCGTGCCGAGGAAGAAGAGGCTGGCGCTTCACCGGTGACCGAGCGCGTCCATCTCGCTACCGGGCTGCTGCTCCCGGTCTGGAAGCGCCTGTCTGGCGATCATGTCCGGGTCACCCGGCTCGTTGCCGAGGACGGCCAGTCGATCATCGGACGTGAAGTGCTCGATGTTGATCTCTTTGCGATTTCCAAAACCTTTGGCCTGTCCGGGGTTACCGGACCATCGGCAGAGCAGATCGGCGACCTCGTCCTCGCAAGCGGAAAACCGCTGGGCCTCGCAAGCCATGATCCACTTACCGTGAAGCGCTCGTTGGTCGGCGGCGAACAGCGCCTCGAACTGACTGGCTTCTCGCCCGATCGGCTCGACTGGTACAAGAACAAGGGCTGCTTCACCGAGATTATCCGATACCGCACGCGGCTGTTCGTGCCAGTCTCCGCAGCCTCGTCGGTCCTCCCCGCGCTTGCCGCCTGATCCCTCGGGCAGACCCCAATCTCAGAATGAGAGTGGAGGGAGCCCTTTGGGCTTGTGGGCCTCGTGATCCTCACCTGCGCCTGCATCCTATCAGGAGAACACCCATGATCCAGTCAATTCCCTTGAAGAAGCTCGTCCCGAGTCCGCGCAACGTTCGCAAGTCGAGCGACGTGCTGGCCGACCTCCAGTTGCGGGCAGACATTGCTGCGCGCGGCCTGCTGCAGAACCTCGTCGTGCGCAAAGGAAAGCGCGGCAAGTTCGAGGTCGAGGCCGGCGGTCGCCGTCTCACCGCGCTGCAGGCGCTGGCCGAAGAGGGCACCTTGCCTGACACGCACGAAGTCACTTGCCTCGTTATCGAAGGCGAGGAAAGCGAAGTGCGCGAAGCAAGTCTTGCCGAGAACTTCCAGCGCCTCGCGATGAACCCCGCCGACGAGGCGCAGGCCTTCGCCTCCATCATCGAGGCAGGGGCTACCACGGAAAACGTGGCGCGCCGCTTCGGCCTCACTGTCCGGTTCGTCGAAGGACGTCTGCGCCTGGCAAGTCTCGCGCCTTGCGTCTTCGAAGCGCTCGCCGAAGGCACGATCACGCTCGACATGGCCAAGGCCTACGGCGCGATCTCCGACGTGGAGCGCCAGGCGCATGTCTATGCCGAACTGCAGGACGCCTGGTACCAGATCACGCCCGACACGATCCGCCGCATGGTGCTCGATGCCACGGTGCGCGGTTCCGATCCGCGTGCTGTTCTCGTCGGACGCGATGCCTATATCGCCGCAGGTGGCCGGATCGAGCGCGAACTGTTCGACGATGATGCCAGCGAGAGCTGGATCGACGTCGCGCTGCTCGAGGACCTAGCGCACAAGGCCATGGACGAAGCCGCAGAAAAGACCGCGCTCGAATATGGACTTGCCTGGATTCGGCCGACCCTTGGCAATTACGTCAGCCACGACCTTGTTGAAGGTCTGAGCCGTCTGCCTTGCGAGCCTGCGCCGATGACCGAACAGGAAGCGAAGGAACTTGGCGAGCTCGAGGCCGACTACGACCGCGTCGCCGCTGTGCTCGAAGACGAAGACAGCGACGAGGACGAGGTCGCCAAGGCCGAACAGGAACTCGTGGTGATCGACCGCGCCATGCGAGACCTCACCGATCGCCCGCCGGTGCTGGCCGATGAACTCAAGGCTGAAGCTGGTGCCTTCCTCGTCCTCTCGCGCAATGGCGCGCCGACCTTGGTCCCGCAGTTCTATACCGAGACCGAAGTCATCGCTGACGAAGGTGTAGTCGAGGCCATCGAGGAGAACGGTGCAGCGAAGCCCAAGGGTAGCGCGTTGTCGCAGCGCCTGCTCGACGAGCTCGCCATGCAGCGCCGCGACATCCTGGCCATCCATCTGGCCAACGATCCAGCACTGGCGCTCGACTTCATGGTCTTCACGCTTGCCGATGCCGATGGACATGACTGGCGCGCCAAGAAAGCGTCGACGCTGGTCGGCTCGATCGCTTCCGGCCCGGTTACTGGGTTCGAGGCCAAGGATGCACCGGCGAGCGCTGCCCTAGCCGAGTTCGCCGGCTCGCTCGATGAAAGCTGGCGTGCTGGAGAAAGCGACGTCGAGCGGTTTGTCAGGTTCCGGGCTCTATCCGACGAGGCGCGCTCGGCCTGGCTTGGCCATGTCGTCTCGCGCACTCTCGTTGCAAGCCTTGCCTGCGAAGGCGAACGCTCGGTGCCGCTGCACGAGGCGCTCGGCTCGCTGCTCGAAATCGAGACCGCGCATTGGTGGCGTCCTACGGCTGCCAACTACTTCGACCGTGTTGCCAAGACCCGCACGCTCGAAGCGCTCGATGCCGCTGGTGGTCCCGAAATGGTCAGTCGCTACGCTGCGTCGAAGAAGGCAGAACTCGCGAGCGCTGCCGAACGCATTTTCTCGGGCAACTTCATCGGCGAGGCAGATATCAAGGAACGAGCGCAGGCCTGGGTGCCTTCGAGCATGCGTTTCGCCGGTTCGGAAGAAGTCGAATTGGCCGACCACGAAGGAGACGAGGCGGTGAACGCCGAAGCAACTGACGAAATTGCCGAGCAGGCTGCCTGACCCCTCCTGACAGGTCCAGGTCACTCGGCGGGCGGTCCGTCCCAATCGGGACGGGCCGCCTTT
>CAMYIQ010000107.1 GCA_947258465.1 uncultured Erythrobacter sp. | reverse complement strand
CGTCGGCATGCCGGAGCGCTTCGTCGGTGTCCTAAGCGCGGTGATGGTGGTCCAGCCAAGTGCGGGGGCCGCGATCAACGAGGCGCAAGACCGATTCATGGCGACGATCCTCGGGGCGGTGATCGGTTTTGTCTGCCTGCTGCTTCTGCCCAATGGATACGGCACGGCTGCTGCGCTGGCGCTCTCTATGCTCGTTATGAACGCTATCGCGGGTTTTCGCGAGCACTGGCGCTACGGGGTGGTGGCTGCGGTCGCGCTAGCATTGGGCTCGGAGAGCAATATGTGGCAGACCGCGCTTGATCGCAGCATCGCGATTGGAGCGGGAGTCGTAGTTGGCGCGCTGGTGACATTGGTCATCTGGCCGGACAAGTCGGAAGATCGCGCTCAGCGGTCGCTTTGCGCAGCGTGGGACGCGCTGGCAGGCTATCTGGAGGCAGCCGTCGGTCGCACGATGGGCAAGGAGACGTCGGGAGATGACGTCGCTGCCCGATATCGGGACTACATGCGCGATACGCGTGCCGCACTCGACAACGTCAAGATGGCGGAGACCGATGCGATAAAGGCCGACGTCGAAACGACCGAATCGATCTGGAGCGCGGCGCGGTTCCTCGAGCGGATTGGCGAAGAGGGCGATCCCGCCGATGACGGAGGTATGCGCGACTGCGTCGAGAAGCTGAGCAATGCCGCCGGGAATGTCCTTCGGGCGAGGGCGAAGGGGGATAGTACCCCGCAGGATGCGCTCGACAGCATGAACGCTGCTGTCGAACAGGCGCGCGCCTACAACCCGCCGTCCGACACCGGCGACGAGCTCGCTCGCGCAGCGCACGGAGCGCTGGTCTTCACGATGGGTGAGCTGGCCGAGGCGGTCCGCCGCCTGGCCGACCAGCGCTCGGGTAAAGGGGCCTGACGGTCTGGCAGACTATCCCGGAGACGCAGCGCTGCCCGCCAGCAAACCGCCGTCGAGCGTGAGTTCGGAACCGGTCATATAGGCGCTGTCGTCGCTGGCGAGGAACAGGCATAGCGCGGCCACCTCTTCGACCGTGCCGAAGCGCTTCAGGGGTGTGTCGGAGACCAGCGCGGCCATCCGAGCTTCACGATCCGGCCCGTCGCCCAGCATCGGCTCCCAGATCGGAGTGAGGATGGCTGCGGGGTGGATCGAATTGCAGCGGATTTGCCAGCCCTGCTGCGCAGCGTAGAGCGCGACCGATTTGGTATGGTTGCGTATCGCCGCCTTGCTCGCCGCATAGGCCGCCGCGCCGGGAATGCCGACAAGGCCCGAGCGCGAGGACATATTGATGATCGAGCCGGTGCCCCCGGAACTCGCCTTGGCCTTCATCGCGCGCAGGGCATAGCGGCAGCCGAGGAAGCAGCCATCGGTGTTGACTGCGTGCACCCTGTGCCATTCGGCCAAGCTGGCATTCTCCGGATCGTGTGCGGCAGGCCCGTTCTCGAAGCCGGTGATCCCGGCATTGTTGACCAGCACGTCGATCGCCGGGAAAGCCTCGGCCAGCATGTCCCACTCGGCCTCGCTGGCAACGTCGAGCGGGTGCCATTCGCAGCCCAGTTCCCTGGCGGCGTGCCTGCCCGCTTCTGTGTCGATATCGGTGAGGACGACGCGCGCACCTTCGGCCAGGAAAGCTTCGCACACGGCCTTGCCGATGCCGCGCGCACCGCCGGTTACCACGCAGAGCATGTCGTTCAGTTTTTGCATTGTAGGGACCTCGAGAAATTCAGGTTGGATTCCGGGCGTTGTCCGGCCCGATCGAGCATGTATCCGGCTTAGCGGTGGCTCTTGTTCACCTGAAGCGCTCCCTTGCGTGTGCCCACTCTATGGCCGGCTCACGCCGCATTGTCGATGCCGAGTTCGCTAAGCTTGCGGTAGAGAGTAGATCGCCCGATGCCGAGACGGCGGGCCACTTCGGTCATACGCCCGCGATAATGGCCGATCGCGAGGCGGATGATATCGGCCTCGATCTCCTCGAGCGGACGGACATTGCCGTCCTCTGTATACAAAAGCACGCCGAGGCCGCGCGCGCGGCTATCGCCCCGATCGGCCAGATCGCCGAGCATTTCGGCAAGCTGCGGGAAGCTGTGTGCGGTCAGCGCCTCGCGCTGTTCGAAAACACAGGCGCGGAACAGCACGGCTTGCAATTGGCGGACATTGCCGGGCCAGTCATAGGCTTCGAGAAGCGAGAGCGCGCTGTCGGCGATCGAATGGTGTTTGAGTCCCGGCTGTTCACCGATCTTGGCAAGGAAGTAGCGGGTCAGGGCGGGGATGTCGCCGAGCCGCTCGCGCAGGGCGGGCAGGTGGATACGGGTTGCCGCAAGCTGGTCGTAAAGTTCCTGCGAGAACTCGCCGGCGGCGACCAGCTCGTCGAACGCGAAATCGCTGGTGGCGATCACGCGCAGGTCGATCTTGAAACCGTGCGCCGCGCCGGTCGGGCGCACAATCCCGCTGGCAAGGGTTTCCGCAAGACGCGCCTGATGGGTGGCGGGCAGGCGGTCGACATCGTCGAGGATGAGGGTCCCGCCATCGCAATACTCGATCAGTCCCGTCTGGCGGTCGAAAGCGCCCGCGAAGGCGCCTTTCTCATGCCCGAACAGTAGCGATTCGAGCGAGGCGGGCGGCATGCCCCCGCAATGCACCACCCGCATCGGAGCCTTGGCTCTGGTGCTGGCGGCATGCATGGCCCGGGTCAGCATGTCCTTGCCCGTGCCGCTTTCGCCCTCGACCAGGACGTGGGCATGACCGCGCGCCGCCGTGGCGGCTTTGGCCAGCGCGGTGCGGAAAGGTGCCGCCGTTCCGACCATGGCGTCGAAATCGAGGGGATGGGGCAGCTTTTCGGCCATGGGCTGAAGCTCGGCGCGGGGCCGCTCGGCGCGGGTCGCACTGGCGAGCGCCTGCAGCAACCGGTCCGACCCGACCGGTTTGATGAGGTAGTCGGTCGCGCCCGCGCGCATGGCTTCCACCGCGAGCAGGGGCGATGTGCTCGCCGTCAGCATGAGCAGCGGAAGATCGGGCCGTGCCGCCCGCAATTCGCGGATGAGGTCGCAGGCCGCGTCGCCCGGAACCCACTGGTCGAGCAAGATCGCCTGCACGTCGCTGCCCTCGGGCGATGCCAGCGTTTCGAGCGCCGCTTCGCTGGTTTCCACGGTCAGGGTTCGCCAGCCTTCGCGCGCGGCAAGCGCCGACACCAGCCGACTTTGTGCCGGTTCGTCGTCGATCAGCATCAACAGGCGGGTTTCCTGGGTCGCCATGTGTTTTGCCGTGCTCCCTCGCAACGCTCGGACATGAAATCATGTTCTTGTCCCCACCGTCTATCCGAAACGGGTAAAGAGCCGATTAAGCCTGTTTCGCGGGCACGGCCGCGACGGCGGGGCTTGAGCGCGGGACACCTCCGCGATAGACCGACCGGGAAATCAATTCCAAACGGGGACATATCGTCATGGATTCCGCCAACGACCACAAGGCGCATAACAAAACCTACGAGTCGTTCATCGGCTTGCTCAAATGGTCGGTGCCGCTTGTTGCCATCATCACCCTGCTCATCGTCATTCTGATTGCCGAATAAGCGCATGGCGCTACGCATCGCGGTGCTCAAGGAGCGCGCGCCGGGCGAGAGCCGGGTTGCGCTGACGCCCGAAACGGCGAAGAAATTCGCTGCGCTCGGGGCCATAGTCGCTGTCGAAGAGGGCGCGGGTCTAGGCGCCGCGATCACCGACGAGGCTTACGCGCAAGCCGGGGCGGAAGTCCTTCCCGGTCCGAAAGCGGTCGAGGGTGCGGATATCGTGCTCGGCGTGCAGGCCCCCGATGTGAAGGCGCTGGCAGGGGCGAAGCCCGGTGCCTGGGTCGCGGCGACTTTCGATCCGTTCCGCAATGGCGAACTGGTCGAGGCTTACGCCAAGGGCGGTTTCGAGGCGCTGTCGATGGAGTTCATGCCGCGCATTACCCGCGCGCAGAGCATGGATGTGCTCTCCAGCCAGTCGAACCTGGCGGGCTACAAGGCGGTGCTGACTGCGGCCAACGAATATGGCCGAGCCTTTCCGATGATGATGACTGCCGCCGGCACGGTGCAGGCGGCCAAGGTCTTCGTGATGGGCGTCGGCGTTGCGGGTCTTCAGGCGATCGCCACCGCCAAGCGCCTCGGTGCGCAGGTCAGCGCGACCGATGTGCGGAGTGCGACCAAGGAGCAGATCCAGTCGCTCGGTGCCAAGCCGATCTTCGTCGAGAATGTCGCCGGGATAGAGGGCGAAGGTTCGGGCGGCTATGCCACCGAAATGTCCGAGGAATACCAGAAGGCGCAGGCCGAGCTGGTATCGGGCCATATCGCCAAGCAGGACATCGTCATCACCACCGCACTGATCCCCGGCAAACCTGCGCCGCGGTTGATTTCGGACGCGCAGATCGCCAGCATGAAGCCGGGCAGTGTGATCTTCGACCTTGCGGTTGCGCAAGGTGGTAATGTCGAAGGTTCCAAGCCTGACGAGGTGGTGGAACGGCACGGCGTGAAGATCGTCGGCTACACCAATACCGCAGGCCATCTGGCGGCCGACGCATCGGCCCTGTTCGCGCGCAACCACTACAATTTCCTGTCCGCTTTCTGGGACAAGGAGGCGGGCAAGCCCGTGCTCGACGAGGAAATCGGCGATGCCGTGCGGCTGACGCAGGGCGGCCAGGTCGTGAACGAGAGGCTCACCGCGCAATAAACCGGCCCGGGGAGGGGCCATGCATGGACTTCATTTCGATCCTGTCGATTTTCGTGCTGGCGTGTTTCGTCGGCTATTACGTGGTCTGGTCGGTCACGCCCGCACTGCACACACCGCTGATGGCGGTGACCAATGCGATTTCCTCCGTCATTATCGTAGGCGCGCTGATCGCGGCGGCAGAGGCGGGTAGCCCGGCGGCGAAATGGCTCGGGCTGGCGGGTGTGGTGCTCGCGAGCGTGAACATCTTCGGCGGTTTCGCCGTGACCGAGCGCATGCTGGCGATGTACAAGAAGAAGGAGAAGAAGTGATGCAGGCGCTCACCTCACTCCTTCGTCGCCCCGGCCACCGAGCCGGGGTGGTGCTCTCTTCTAGCGAGGCGGTGGGAGAAAAGCACCGACCCTGGATCACGTCCGGGGTGACGTTTGCCCTTTTGGCCG
>CAMYIQ010000106.1 GCA_947258465.1 uncultured Erythrobacter sp. | reverse complement strand
GGGTTTGAGGCCTTTTTTGGTTCCCGATAGTCCGAGTTTTCGGTTCCTGTTCGTCCGAACGATCGGGTTCCTGATAGTCCGAACAGGCCACAGCCTTATCCACAGAGTTGGCTATCCCCAATTCTGGGGATAGGGCTTGATCAGAGAAGAGATTAGGCGGCAGGCTAGAGGACTCCAGCCCAATCCGAGTGAACATGATCATCTGGAAGTGCTGGCCTCACGACCAGCCAAGAATTCGCTCATAGTATTCTTTCGCATCGCACGATCGAGCGAGTAGGCGCTCTCTTGAAACCGCTCTCCCCTTAGGAGAGCATCGATATAGCCTGCGATCATGTCGGCGGCAGTGATCAGGGTTGCGTCGAGGACATGAATATATTTGCTGGTGATCGATCCCTTTGCATGACCCAAGAGCGCGGCGATCGTTATTTCCGTGAAGCCAAGATCATTGCCGATGCTGGCAAAGCTGTGTCGCAGTACATGGGCCGTAACGCCTTCCAGCCGCGTGCCATTTAGCAACTGGTTCCACTGCCTCGGGAAGCCGCCAAAGGGAGTGTCTGCCCCATATCCCGGGAAAACGTAGCTGCCGCTCGCTGCTTGGTACTCGGCCTCTAAGAACTCGATCACTGGCAAGCCAACAGGTCGGATCGACCTGCCTTCCTTGCTATCGGAAAGTCGAAGACAACTGCCGTCAAGATCGACATCGCACCATTTGAGATTGATGATCTCACTTCGCCTGCAGCCAGTGAGCGCGATCTGGCGGATGATGTCGGTTGATGGCCAGAACTGTTCGTTCTTCTTAGCTTCGATGAGCAACTGACCAAGAATGCCATATTCGGCCTCGGTTAGCCTCCGCTCACGTACCTCGTATTTCGGCTTCTTTATGCCGTGAGCAGGATTGCGGTCGATGACGCCAAGGTCAATGGCATAAGTCAGGATACCGCCGATCAGACCTAGTGTGCGTGTGGCGGTACCTGGACCTCCCTTTACAATTGATTTCCCGCGCAGCTTTCTGGTTTTGACGACAATGCGCGACCGGCCTGCAATGATGTCGCGCATGATCTTGACCATGTCAGCCCGGGTGAGATCCTTGACGCGCCGACCACCCATCAATGGAATGACGTGTCGCTTGATCCGTCCGATATCCGTATCGATCGTGGATTGCTTTTTGGGTCGTCCACCCTTGCCGAGGATGAGACCGTCTTCGAGGTCTTGGATGTAGCGCTCGCAGAGTTGCTTCATCGTCATCGCCTGATGATCTTCCAGGCGCTCCTCCGCCGGATCATCACCGGCGGCGACGCGACCCAGCTGAGCCTTGGCCTCGCGCCGGGCAAGCTCGGCGGTCCAGACTCCATGCAGCCCAATCGCCATTCGTCGCGATCTTCCGCCTTGGCGGTACTGGACGATGTAGCTACGTTTGCCTGAGGGGAAGACACGCAGCCCGAAACCGGGTAGTTCCCCGTCCCAGAGAATGTAGTCCTTAGTTTTGGCTTCGGCTGCTTCGACAGCGCGTTTGGTCAATTTGATCATGGCGATCTCCGTCTCAAAGCCCCGAATTCGCGTAAGCGTGAAGGAAGCACGCGGCGGCAAGTCGAGGCGTAAACGCGGTTACGCCAGCGCAAGCGCCAATCAATCCAAATCACTTAATAACAGTAGCTTAGAGTAGGATTTCGCAGTCTGGCGTACCGGTTTTGTACCGGCTCCGAAGGCAGAGGCCACAGGTTCGAATCCTGTCGGGTGCGCCAGCTCTGCGCGTTGAGCCGGTATCGCCGGACTATGGATGGTGTGGCCGAGAGCGCGGCGTTTCGTCCATCCTGCGTGCGATCTATTTCCGGCCCATTAATCGCACCCCCGAATGTCCTGCAACTTACGAGGTCCTGCCACCGGGCCACGATCGCCTTCCGGGGCGCATGTCTACCGGGGTGCCTAGCTGATCGCCGCGATCAGCAGGTCGCCCACTGCGCGCACGGCGGGGGCATCCTTCAAATCGCTATGAACGACCAGCCAGACCGGCCGGGGATCGGGCTGTTCCCCGGTGACGCGAACGAGGGTTGGGTTCCGCTCGGCCATGATGCAGGGCAGCAGCGCGACGCCCAGCCCGGCCTCGGCGGCAGCGCGCTGGCTGTGATAATCGCCGGTGAGGAGGTCGAGCGGACGTTCCGCCGCGAATTCCCGGAGCCAACGCTGCTGCGGCACGTGGGCCAGTGTCTCGTCGAAGGCGATGAAGCGCCAGCGATGCGGCGGGAGCTTGGCGATGGTGCGATTGGCGAAGAGCGCGAAGGCGACCGAGCCGATACGCCGCACGATGTTCTGCCGCCCCTGCGGCTCGACCATGCGCACGGCGAGATCCGCCTCGCCGCTGTCGAGCGAGGCCAAATGCGAATTGGCAGATACCACGATCTGCAGATCCGGATGCGCGGCACGCAATTCGCGCAGCGCCGGAATGATGATCTCACTGGCGAGCACGGGCGGCGCCGTCAGCCTGACCCTGCCGGTCAGAGTGCCTTGCGCAGCATGGGCCAGGCGTTCGATCCGGTGGGCCTGCCGTTCCATCTCCAGCGCGATCCCGGCGACTTCTTCTCCCTTCTCCGTCAGCGGCGTCGAACGGGCGAGCCGCCGTACCAGCCTATGGCCAAGGCTTTCCTCCAGCGCGCTGACACGGCGCGACACCGTGGCATGATTCACGCCCAGCGCGCGCGCCGCGCCGGCCAACGAGCCTTCGCGGTGCAGCACTGCCAGAACATGCAGATCGCGCCAGTCCATCTGATCGTTCTCGCACAGATGGCATGACGAGAAAACGAATTTTCAGCAGACCCTGCCCCTGCCATGTCCCCTCGCGCAGTATGGATTGGAGCCAGACGATGATCCCCACCCTTCCCCTCGGCACCGGCGGCCCTGAATTGCCCGCACTCGGTCTCGGTTGCATGGGCATGTCCGAATTCTACGGCGAGACCGATGACGAACAGTCCCTGGCCGTGCTCCGCCGCGCTTATGAACTGGGTGTGCGGATGTTCGACACTGCCGACATGTACGGCAATGGTCACAATGAAGAACTGCTGGCCAGCTTTTTGAAGGGAGGCGGGCACGACACCTTCATCGCCACCAAGTTCGGCATCCGCAAAGCGCCGGGCGAATATGCCCGCACGATCGATAACAGCGCGGACTATATCCGCGACGCCTGCGAGGCATCCCTACGGCGGCTCGGCATCGAGCGGATCGATCTCTATTACGTCCACCGTGCCGAAGCGGGACGACGGATCGAGGACACCATGGCGACGCTCGCCGATCTGGTTCAGGCCGGCAAGATCGCCCGTATCGGCCTCAGCGAAGTCTCCGCCGATACGCTGCGCCGCGCGCATGCCGTCCATCCGGTTGCCGCCGTGCAGAGCGAATATTCGCTGACCACCCGCGACATGGAAGCGGAAGTTCTGCCGACCTGCCGGGAACTGGGCATCGCTTTCGTCGCCTACAGCCCGCTGGGGCGCGGATTGCTGTCCGGCATTTTCGATCCCGGCGCCCTCTCCAAGAGCGATTTCCGCCGCAACCTGCCGCGCTTCACGGGCTCCGGAATAGAGGAAAATCTCGGCCGCCTCGATACGCTGCGCACCATCGCCGATCGGCGAGAGGCCGCACCTGCTCAAGTCGCGCTTGCCTGGGTGCTGGCCAAGGGCGTGTTCGCCATCCCCGGCACCAAACGGCTGAGCTATCTCGAACAGAATATCGCTGCCACCAGCCTTCGCCTGTCGGTCGACGAGATCGAGGAACTCGACCGCGCCTATGCACCAGGCAGCTTCATCGGCGAACGCTACACTGCCGAGGGTATGAAGGGGGTCGACGCGTAAGCCTTGCGAGGAACGGCTGTCTCCGAGCGGAGCGCTGGTTGCCTCGATGAGCAAAAGCGAACCACTCGTTTATAGGCGGCAGTTCCGGCTCGGCCCCCGCCTGTCCATAGAAGGTCAGGACCAGGCAATCAGCGCAGCGGAAAGGCCCTCACACCATGAAGCTTTCGCCGCAGCCACACGCGCCCTTGGCGTTGGGATTTTCGAACACGAAGCCGGCGGTGAAATCGTCTTCGACCCAGTCCATCGTGCTGCCGATGAGATATAGGACGCTGGCACCGTCGATGTAGAATACACCGCCCGGCGTTTCGATCTTTTCGTCGAACTTGGCTTCCTCGGTCAGGTAATCGACGGAATAGGCGAGGCCCGAACAGCCGCGACGCGGGGTCGACAGCTTCACGCCGATCGCGTCGGCGGGTGCTTTGGCCATAAGCGCGGCGACACGCTGTTCGGCGGCGGGTGTCAGGATGACGGCGGCCTTGGGGGCGGTGCGGGTTGTCGTATCGTTCATCACAACATTCCCAGTTCGAGGCGCGCCTCGTCGGTCATCTTGTCCGGCCCCCAGGGCGGGTCCCAGACGAGATTGACTTCCGCATCGCGGACACCCGGCACGCTGGCGGCGCGCAACTCGACCTCGCCGGGCATGGTTTCGGCGACCGGGCAATGCGGCGTGGTCAGAGTCATGGTGACGGTCACATCGCTCTCATCATCGACCTCGACGCCATAGATCAGGCCGAGATCGTAGATATTCACCGGAATTTCCGGATCGTAGATTTCCTTGAGCGCGGCGACCACGGCTTCATACAAGTCGCCGCCGGGCGCACCGGCGGGTACGTTCTCGGGCTTTTTCTGGAGAAAGCCTTCGAGATAGTCGCGCTTGCGCTCCATGGTTTCGCGCGGGCTTTCGTCAGGATCGACGGCGTCCTCGACCCGCGCCCGCGGCGGTTTGTCCACTACGGTATCCGCCGGGGACGGCGCTGCGATGAAATCTTTGTTCTGATCGTCGTTCATCCGAAGATCCTCTGAGTCCTTTCGATACCGCGCAGCAGCGCAGCGATGTCGCTTTCGTCGGAATAAAGCCCGAAGCTTGCCCGGGCGGTGGCCGAAACGCCGAGGTGGTCCATCAGCGGCTGCGCGCAATGGTGGCCCGCGCGGATCGCGACATTCTCTTCGTCCAATATGGTGCCGAGATCGTGCGGGTGAACCCCTTGCAGCGCGAAACTGACGATGCCCGCGCTTTCCTCCGGTCCGAACAACGTGACCGAGTTCATCGAACGCAGCTCGTCGCGGAGCTGTTTCGCCAGCGCGCTTTCATGTGCGAACAGACGGTCGGGGCCGAGCGCATCGACATAATCGATTGCCGCATGCAGCGCGATCGCCTCGGTAATCATCGGCGTGCCTGCCTCGAAGCGCTGCGGCGGCGGGGCGTAAGTGGTTTTCTCGAAGGTCACGCGATCGATCATCGCACCGCCGCCCTGCCAGGGGGGCATGGCGTCGAGGATATCCTCACGCGCCCACAACACGCCGATGCCGGTCGGCCCGTATATCTTGTGCCCCGAAAGCGCATAGAAGTCGCAATCCAGCGCAGCCATGTCGAGAGCCATACGCGGGGCGGCCTGGCAGCCGTCGAACAGGATTTTCGCACCGACGGAATGGGCCAGATCGGAAGCTTCGCGCGCATCGAGCACGCTGCCCAGCACATTCGAGACATGCGCCAGACAAACCAGCCGGGTGCGCGGCGTCAGCAGCGCTTCGAGCGCGCCGAGGTCGATCCGGTGGTCCTCGGTCAGCGGGCAGACGTCGATCTGCGCGCCGGTACGCTCGGCCACCATCTGCCACGGCACAATGTTCGAGTGATGCTCCAGCGTGGAAAGGACAATCCGGTCGCCCTCGCCGATATTGGCCATGCCCCAGCTCGCCGCGACCAGGTTGATCGCCTCGGTCGCGCCGCGCACGAAAACGATTTCGGTCTCGCTCTTGGCGCCGATGAACTCGGCCACCCGGCGACGCGCAGCCTCGTAGCCGAGCGTCATCTGCGCGCTGCGCGAGTAAACCCCGCGATGGACAGTGGCGTAGTCTTTGCCCAGGGCCCGGCTCATCGCATCGATCACGGCCTGCGGCTTCTGGGCCGAGGCTGCCGTATCGAGATAGTGCCACGGCTTTCCGTCGGCCGTCACGAGGCCGGGGAAGTCGCCCCGCAACCGATCCCCCGCGAAGGCGGGGGCCTCGGGCGAGCTAGCGCCAGGCCGGTCGAGGTCCCCGCCTTCGCGGGGACTGATGAGGGAACTATCGCTCATAGCGCCTTGTCCACCTTGTCGAGCGCATGGCGCATCATCGCCTCACGCACCTCATCATCGTCGAGCGCGACCAGCGCGTCGCCAAGGAAGGCCTGCACCAGCAGACGGCGGGCAAGGTCGGGCGAAAGGCCGCGCGCCGCCATGTAGAACCGGGCGGTCTCGTCCAATTGGCCGACACTGGCGCCATGCGCGCATTTGACGTCGTCGGCGAAGATTTCGAGTTGCGGCACGGCGTTTACGCTCGCACCCTTTTCGAGCAGCAACCCCTTGAAATCCTGCGCCGCATCGGTCTTCTGCGCATCGCGCACGACGTCGATATTGCCGAGGAAATTGCCCGTGCCGTGACCCCAGTGGACGCTGCGCACGGTCTGATTGCTGGTCGCGTGGGGCTCGGCATGGATCACGCGGGTGACGAACTCGCGCACCGTCTCGCGTCCGCCTACGGTAATCCCGCCAAGCTCGAAATGCGCGCCCTTGCTTAAAGTCACCGCGATTTCGAGCCGTGCATATTCGGCAGAGGCCAGCACGGCGAACAGCTCGCAGGTCGCCCCCTCGCCCACATGCACACGCCAACGGTGCAGTTCGGTCGGCTTCGTATCGGCCGCATCGGCGATAAGGAGCGTTTCGCGGAAGGTCTCGCCCGCCGCTATGTCGATCACGCGCCAGTCGTCCAGCGCCTCGCCCTGTAGCCGCTCGACTGCGGAATAACGCCAGGCCTCTTCGCGCCGCGTGGGAAGTTCGGCTGCTTCAGGCATCTGCCATCACCGCATCATACCCTTCGCTTTCCAGCTCGATTGCCAGTTCGGGGCCGCCGGTACGCACGATCCGGCCCTGCGACAGGATCGAGACCTTGTCGGGCCTCACCACTTCGAGCAGGCGCTGGTAGTGCGTGATCAGCAGCACGCCTTTGTCGGGCGCGCGCATGATCGCGTTGATGCCTTCGCCCACCACGCGCAGCGCGTCGATGTCGAGGCCGCTATCGGTCTCGTCGAGCACGGCGAATTTCGGGTCGAGAATGCCCATCTGGACCATTTCGGCGCGTTTCTTTTCGCCGCCCGAAAAGCCGACATTGACGTGGCGCTTGAGCATTTCAGGATCGAGCTTGAGCAAGCCTGCCTTTTCCTTGGCAAGCTTGAGGAACTCACCGCCGGTCAGCGCTTCTTGCCCACGCGCCTTGCGCTGCGAATTGAGCGCTTCGCGCAAGAACTGGACATTGGACACGCCGGGAATTTCGACCGGGTACTGAAAGCCGAGGAACAGCCCAGCCGCCGCGCGTTCATGCGGCTCCAGATCGAGCAGGTTCTGCCCGTTGAACTCGACCGAGCCCTGCGTGACCTCATAGCCGGGCCGTCCGCCCAGCACATAGGCGAGCGTGGACTTACCGGCACCGTTCGGCCCCATGATCGCATGGACTTCGCCCGCAGGCACTTCGAGCGTGAGCCCGTTCAGAATTGTCTTGCCGTCGATTTCGGCATGGAGATTGTCGATTTTCAGCATGATGCGATTTCCAGATTGTCGTCGCCCCGGACCTGATCCGGGGCCGGTGCTACTTCGAGCGCAGCGCCATCAAGAGAAGCACTGTCCCGGATCAAGTCCGGGATGACGGAGAAAGGGGTGTGACCGATCATTAGCGGTCTCGCGGCCCTCGTTGCGGGCGCCCACGTCTGGGCGTCGAACCGTATTTCGATTGGTGTTCGCGGCGCGAGGTTTCTTTTTCGCGGTAACGCGCATTCATCGCGGCGAAGATCGGTTTCATCGCCTCTTCGACATCTTCGAGGATCGTCGCGGCGGGCACGCGGAACACTTCGACGCCGACACTGGAAAGGCTCTTGTCGCGGCGCTTGGCGACGCGATCGTCCTGCCCTTCCTCGTCGATCGCGATGGCAAGGCCGAGCGGGTGCGAAACGAAATCGAGGATCGCCGAGCCGACCACCGTCTGGCGGGTGAACTTGTACTTCCCGAAATCTTCCTTGGCGAAACGCTCGCTAAGCGCCTTATGCGCCGGGCTCGAATGGCGGCGCAGATAGCGCGCTCGCTCGTGGATCTTGTCGAGCCGCTGCTCGGAGATTTCCCACCCACGGCCCTTTTTCTTGAGCGTGGGCGTGTCGTCTGCGGTTTCGCTAGGGTCGCGAAGCTGGAGGGTTTTGCGGTCGGTCATCCAACACTCCCCTCGAGGGAAATCGCCAGCAGCTTCTGTGCCTCGACCGCAAATTCCATCGGCAGTTCCTTCAGCACGTCCTTGGCGAAGCCGTTGACGATCAGCGCCATCGCCTCCTCGTCGTCGAGGCCGCGCTGCATGGCGTAGAAAAGCTGGTCGTCGCTTATCTTGCTCGTGGTCGCCTCGTGCTCGATCTGCGCGCCGGGGTTCTTCACCTCGATATAGGGCACGGTATGCGCGCCGCACTGGTCGCCGATCAACAGGCTGTCGCATTCGGTGCGGTTGCGCACGCCCTCGGCATTGGCGGCTACGCGCACCAGCCCGCGATAGGTGTTGTTGCTCTTGCCCGCCGAAATGCCCTTGGAGATGATCGTCGAGCGGCTGCCCCTGCCGTTATGGATCATCTTGGTGCCGGTATCGGCCTGCTGGTAATTATTGGTCACCGCGACCGAGTAGAACTCGCCCACGCTGTCCTCGCCATTGAGCACGCAGGACGGATATTTCCATGTCACCGCACTGCCGGTTTCGACCTGCGTCCAGCTGATCTTGGACCGCGCGCCCTGGCACAGCCCGCGCTTGGTGACGAAATTGTAGATCCCGCCCAGCCCTTCCGCATTGCCGGGATACCAGTTCTGGACGGTCGAATATTTGATTTCCGCATCTTCCATCGCGACCAGTTCGACCACGGCCGCGTGGAGCTGGTTTTCATCGCGCATCGGCGCGGTGCAGCCTTCGAGATAGCTGACATAGCTGCCCGGTTCGGCAATGATCAGCGTGCGTTCGAACTGGCCGGTATTTTCCGCATTGATGCGAAAATAGGTGCTGAGCTCCATCGGACAGCGCACACCCTTGGGCACATAGACGAAGGTGCCATCGGAAAAGACCGCGCAATTGAGCGTGGCGAAGAAATTGTCATGCTGCGGCACGACCTTGCCGAGCCACTTCTTCACCAGGTCGGGATATTCCTTGATCGCCTCGCTGATCGACAGGAAGATGACGCCTGCCTTCTTCAGCTCCTCGCGGAAAGTGGTGGCCACGCTGACGGAGTCGAACACCGCGTCAACCGCGACCTTGCGCGCGCCTTCGACCCCGGCGAGCACTTCCTGCTCCGCCACGGGAATGCCGAGCTTGTCATAGACCGCCTTGATTTCGGGATCGAGCTCGTCGAGCGACTTGAGCTTTTCCTTCTTCTTGGGCGCGGCGTAATAATAGGCGTCCTGGTAATCGATCGCCGGATAGCCGAGCTTGGCCCAGTCGGGCTCTTCCATATCCTGCCATAGGCGAAAGGCCTTGAGCCGCCAGTCGAGCATCCATTCGGGCTCGCCCTTCTTGGCGGAAATGAAGCGGACCGTCTCTTCGGTCAGTCCCTTTTCGGCGAATTCGGTTTCGATCTCGGCCGACCAGCCATGTTCGTATTCGGCCGCCTTCTCGGCAGCTTCCTTCGCTTCGGCATCCATTTCGGGGTTGGCCTGAATGTCCAGTTCTTCGCTCATGCAATCTCTCTTGTTCGGGCAAGCTGGGTCAGCGGGATCGCCGCCAGCGCACCACGAAGTGCCTCGTTCACGACCGGCCAATGCGGTTTGACCGAGCAATCATGCTCGACAAGGCAATCCGCGCCTTCGACACAGGCGGTCAGCGCTATTGGTCCCTCGACCGCCTCGACAATATCGGCCACGGTGATCGCCGCCGCCGGCCGGGCCAGTTGCAACCCGCCACCGGCACCGCGTGTCGAGCGCAGCAGGCCCGCCGTCGACAGCTTGCTGACAAGCTTCTGCACCGTCGGCACCGGCAGCCCGGTCTCGGCAGCCAGTTCCGCCGCGCTGGTCTTTCCCCCGCCGCAATGACGCGAGGCCGCGCACATGGCGACAACGGCATAATCGGCAAGGTTGGACAATCTCATATCGGCGGCGCCAGGCTTAATCGGACCAAATCGGTCCGATTGGTCAGATAGGCACGTAAAAGCGCCACTTCAACGAGAATCGCCATCTTGCGAGTCGTTAGCAATTAGCTATCGGTAAGCGGGTCCCTGCCCAGTTGTTCTGCCTCGCCCGAACCGAACAGATCGACCGAGCTGTAGCCATCGGGCCCCAGCATATCGTTGATAGGCGAGCCGGTATTGGGCTGCAGCCGTTTGGGCGTGCGCCCGGTGAAAAAGCGGATCTCCTTGATGAGATGCGCCTGGTCGTAAAATGCCTCGCGGATTTCCGCTTCGAGCTCTTCCGGCAGTTCCGGTATCGAAAGGAGAGTCGCAGCACGCACTGCGCGGTAGCGGCGCACCAATCGAACGGGTGACTGGCCGAAGAATTGCGCGACCAGCCGCTGCGACTGCCGCTTGGAATAGGGCAATCGTTCGTAAAGGTCGTCAAGCTCCGGCTTGAACGAGCTCGACAGCCATTCGAGCGTCCGGTCGATTACCGCGAGATGCTGCTCGGGCAGTTGGGAAATGCCCCGTTCGACGATGCCGCACATGGCATCGAGCAAGCCCTTGTCGTCGATCTGCCCGGCTCGCCACTGCGTGGCCAGCGCCCCAAATTCCTCCGCCAGACCTTCCTCGAACACCATTCCGGGATCCAGGAAACAATCGTGGTAATCGTGAACCGACAGCCCGGAAAGAGCCGCCCACCCCCGGAAATTCAGCGATACGCCGAACAATGTGGCCGGACCCGAAACGCTGAAATGGCGCGCCTGACACAAGGGCGCCAGAAAGAAGGCATCGCTCGTTTCGCCAACATGGTCACCATCGAACTGCATCCGCCCGAGACCCCGACCGAACACCACCATCTGGCCCGAATAGGCCGGCAGCACATCGTCCAGCTGATCGTCCGGGCTGCGCCAGATATAGAGCGAGTTCAGGTATGGCGCGAGCTGGGGCGGCGCGGCTACGAATTCGAAAAATTGTGACGCGTCGTCACCCGGAAGACCCGACAAACCCCTGCCCCGTTTTCTGCTTCGCCCTACAAATTGTATAAATACGCCAAAAGCGCTACACTCGCAATTGCAATATGAAGAAATAATTACGTTCGCGCGCTACGCGCTACAGAAAGCCGCTCCCCATAAAAAAGGGGGCGGCCTGTAAAGACCGCCCCCGGAAGTCGAGAACTCGTTGCAGAACTGCTCCGAGCCCTTCGGGTCGCAAAAGCGTGTTAGGCCGAGTCTGCGACAATTGATTGTATGCAAGCGACAGGCCTCAAAATGCGAGTTTTTTTGGTGCTCTGCTCGCATGTTGCGCGCCCCGCCCAGCCTCGGAAACCTCGACAGCGGAAGCGTGAGGCGGCATGGCGCCGGCATGTTGTTCGACCTTGCCCGCCCCGCCCTTTTCGCTCTCGATCCAGAGCGCGCGCACCGCCTTACCGTAAAAGCACTGTCCGTTTCCCCCCGGGTCGGGCCGCAACGTGCCGGCCCTCTGGCAGTGGAGATCGCCGGGCTCGCTTTTCCGAACCCTGTCGGTATGGCGGCCGGCTTCGACAAGGACGCCGAGGTCCCCGATCAGCTACTCGGTCTCGGTTTCGGCTTTGCCGAAGTCGGATCGATCACCCCGCGCCCACAGCAGGGCAACCCCAAGCCGCGCCTTTTCCGGCTGGTCGAAGACCGCGGCATCATCAACCGTATGGGATTCAACAATGGCGGAGCGCAGGACGCGTTGACTCGTCTCGAGAAGCGCGCAAGCCGCCCAGGGATTGTCGGGATCAATATCGGCGCGAATAAAGACAGCGAGGATCGGACCGCCGACTACGCGGTCATGGCCCGGCTCATGGCCCCCCTTGCATCCTATCTCGCCATCAATATTTCCAGCCCGAACACGCCGGGCCTTCGCGCTTTGCAAGACGAAGGCGCGCTGACGGGCCTGCTCGATGCGGTCATCGACGCGCGCGGCGAAGGCGGTCCGCCCGTTTTCCTGAAAGTCGCGCCGGACCTCGAGCCAGCGGATATCGACGCGATTGCGCGTATCGCCGCCGAGCGCGAGCTGGGCGCGTTGATCGTGGCCAATACCACGGTCGCACGCCCCCCGCTCAAGAGCAGCTATGCGAGCGAAAGCGGCGGCTTGTCGGGCGCCCCCTTGCGCGGCCTCGCCCAGCAGCGGCTGCGGGATTTTCGCGCGGCCACCGGGGGCGCGGTGCCGTTGGTCGGCGTCGGCGGTATTGCCAGTGCCGAGGATGCGTGGGCGCGTATCCGCGCGGGGGCGAGCCTCGTCCAGCTCTATAGCGCCATGGTCTATGAAGGCCCCAGCCTGCCGCGCCGCATCCTACGGGGCGTCGAGAAGCTCATGCGCCGGGATGGGTTCGCGTCGATTGCCGAAGCGGTCGGAAGTGAATAGGCAGCAGCGGATGATCAGGATATTTTCCGGCCCGTTGTTGGCACTCGCCCTTGTCGGCTGCACCACCGCTCCGCAATCCGTTATCGAACCCGCGCCAACCGCGCCCGCCTTCGCGGGAGCGGTTTCGGCGGCCGATCCCCGTGCGCAGGCCGCCGGCGAAGACATGCTCGCTCGGGGAGGAAGCGCAACCGATGCGGCGATTGCCGTGATGCTGGCCCTGACCGTCGTCGAACCGCAGAGTTCGGGTATTGGAGGCGGCGGCTTCCTGGTGCGCGGCACGGCGGACGGAACCGTCGGCACTTTCGACGGACGAGAAACGGCGCCCTCGGCGGCCACCCCGGAAAGGTTCCTTGATGAGGAAGGGAACCCCTTACCCCACATGGAAGCCGTCCGCAGCGGGCTGTCGGTCGGTATCCCGGGCAATATCGCCTTGGCAGCAAAAGCCCACGCCGCCCATGGCAAGCTGGGCTGGGCAACCCTTTTCGATCCGGCGATCCGGCTTGCGCGAGAAGGGTTCAAGATGAACCCCCGCCTGCATGGCATGCTAGAACGAGCGAAGAACCGGTCCGCGCATACCGAAGAGGCGCGTGCATTGTTCTTCGATGCTGCAGGCAACCCTCTCCCCGTCGGCACCCGCCTGACCAATGAGCGACTGGCCCGGACTTTCGAAGCGATCGCGGCGGCGGGCCCGAGCACTTTCTATACGGGCAGTCTCGCCCGCGAGATCGCCGAAACGGTTTCCGCGGACACGCCGCGCGATGGTGTCATGTCCTATGCGGACATCGCCGGCTACGAAGCCAAAACGCGCGATGCCGTATGCGGCACCTATCGCGCCTATCGGATATGCACCATGGGGCCGCCGACCTCAGGCGGTATCGCCGTGCTCCAAATTCTCGGCCAGCTCGAGCGGTTCGATCTCACAGCCCTAGGGGTGGACAATCCGGCGACCTGGCACCTGTTCGTCGAATCGCAGCGCCTCGCCTATGCGGATCGCGAGCTTTACGTCGCGGATAGCGATTTCGTTTCGGTGCCGGTCGCGGGCCTGGTCGATCCGGAATATCTCGGTTCGCGCAGCGCGCTGATCGAGGCGGGCAAAACCCTCGGCACAGTCACTGCGGGCATTCCGGAAGGCGCGCCGACCGCCGTAGCGGATGGAAACGAACCAGAAGAACACGGCACCTCCCATTTCGCGGTCGTCGACACGAACAGCACGATGGTCAGCTACACCTCGACCATCGAAGGGGCATTCGGTTCGGGGCTGATGGCAGGGGGCTTCTTCCTCAACAACGAGCTGACCGATTTCAGCCGTTCGCCCGTCGTCGACGGCAAGCTTGTCGCCAATCGGGTCGAAGGCGGCAAACGGCCGCGCAGCTCGATGTCGCCTACGGTCGTCTGGGACCCGGAAGGCAAGCCGTTCCTCGCCGTGGGCGCGGCCGGCGGCAGCACCATCCCGGTACAGACCGCGCGTGCCATTATCGGAGCGATCGATTTTCGGCTCTCGGCCGACGAAATCCTCGGCCTGCCCTTCGTCATGGCCTTTGGCGATCGCCTGTTGCTCGAAAAGGGGACCTGGCTCGAAGATCGGGCGGATATATTCCGGTCCTTCGGCCATCGGCACGTTGTTCTCCGCGAAGCGCCAGTGAAGGGCGGCGCGGTTCTGCGCACAACCGCGGGGTGGCAACCAGCCCGCGATCCGAGACTCGCGGACCAAATCCACACACCGTGATCCGCGGGGTCGGCAGCTTGCCGTAGCGCAGCGGGCATCCTAAGCCAGTGCCCATAAAGCGTCAGATATAATAAGAACTGCTGAGGAGCCTGCCGTGCTGACGGATATCGATTCAGCCAACAATCTCGTCGAACTCTTTCTCAAGCGCGCCGACGAAAAGGCCGACCAGCCTTTTCTCGGCGCCAAGATCGATGGTGCCTGGCAAACGCTGAGCTGGCGTGAAGCGGCCGACCAAATGTGCTTGCTGGCGGAAAATCTACGCGGATTGGGCCTGAAAGACGGCGACCGGGTGTGCCTGGTATCGGAAAACCGGCCCGAATGGTGCATCTCCGATCTCGCCATTATGGCGGCGGGTTGCATTACCGTGCCTGCCTATACGACCAATACGGAACGCGACCATGTCCACATCCTCGACAATTCGGGCGCGAGAGCGGTCATAGTTTCGACCGAGAAACTGCTCAGGCCGCTCCACGGCGCGCTTCAGGCTTCGGGCATCGCGGAACATGTGATCGGTATCGACGATCTCCACCGCCAGCAATCGGGAAGCTTCACTTTCCATAACTGGGATAAAATGCTCGAGGGTGAGGCGGCTGCCGCGCGCAGCGCCGTAGAGCAGCGGATTGCCGGCATCGGCCGCGGCGATACCGCCTGCATCATCTATACCAGCGGCACGGGCGGCGCCCCGCGCGGCGTGCTGCAGCACCACGGCGCGATCTTGTGCAACATTGCGGGCGCGGCGGAAATCCTGATCGAGGATTTCGGTATCGCCGACGACGAACGCTTCCTGTCCTTCCTGCCGCTGAGCCATGCCTACGAACATACTGGCGGGCAGTATCTGCCCATCAGCGTCGGCGCGCAGATCTATTATGCCGAAGGACTCGAAAAGCTTGCCAGCAATATCGAGGAGACCCGGCCCACGATCATGGTCGTCGTGCCGCGCCTGTTCGAAGTGTTGCGCACGCGAATCATGAAGCAGATCCAAAAGCAGGGCGGACTTGCGGAAAAGCTGATGAACACTGCGCTCGAAGTGGGCGAACGGCGTGCAGCAGGTAGTTCGAAATTGGGGGACCGGCTCAAGGATTTCGCAGTCACCCGCCTGCTCAAACCCAAAATTCGTCAACGCTTCGGCGGGCGGATCAAGGCCATGGTTTCCGGCGGGGCGCCGCTCAATCCCGAAGTCGGCATTTTCTTCGACGCGATGGGCCTGACCATGCTGCAGGGCTATGGCCAGACCGAGGCCGGCCCGGTGATTAGCTGCAACCGTCCAGCGGCGGGGATTGCGATGCATTCGGTCGGCCCGGCCATGCGCGGGGTCGACATCAAGATCGCCGAGGATGGCGAGATCCTCGTGCGCGGCGAGCTGGTCATGCACGGCTACTGGCAGAACGACAGCGAAACCGCGCGGACGATTAGGGACGGCTGGCTGCATACAGGCGATATCGGCCATCTCGACGAGAAGGGCCGGATCGTTATTACCGACCGCAAGAAAGACATGATCGTCAACGACAAGGGCGACAACATCGCCCCGCAAAAGGTCGAGGGCATGCTGACGCTGCAACCCGAGATCGGTCAGGCGATGGTGGCGGGCGACAAGAAGCCCTACATCGTCGGTCTCATCGTGCCCGATGCCGAATGGACGCTCGAATGGTGCCGCACGCAAGGCAAGCAGTTCGATTGCAAGAAGGTTCAGGAGCTACCCGAATTCCGCAATGCCGTGCGCGCTGCGGTCGACCGGGTTAACAAGGACCTCTCGGTGGTCGAAAAGGTCCGCCAGTTCGCTTTTGCCGACGAACCCTTCACCATCGAGAACGAGGAAATGACCCCCTCGATGAAAATCCGCCGCCACAAGATCAAGGAGCGTTACGGCGAGCGGCTCAACGGGCTGTATCGCGGTTAGGCCGCCACTTCCTCGATGAATTCCGGATAAAAGCTCGGCGCGCGATCGCTCCAGCCGGGGGCGGTTGCGGCGGCTTCGCTGAGCGACTGCAGCAGCATTTTGCGGCGTTCGGGGCGGATGTGCGGCAAGGCGGCGGCGGCGCAGAAGGCGCTGGGCAACCACGGACGCACATCGGCGGAGATCAGGCGTTCATAAAGGAAGCGGAAGGCAGAGAAGCTGTCGATCCGTTCCTGCGCCAGATCGAAGGCGGCAACCCGGGTAAGCTTGCCGACGAAGCCTTCGACGCTGTCGAGGCCCGATTGTTCGGGAATCGACTGACGCAGCGCCTTCAGTTCCTGATAGGCGACATACTGGCTGCGGATGGCGGCATTTTCGCTCGCATTACGGCCCCAGATGCGAAAGGCATCGCAACGGCCAAGGCCGATATCGAGGCTGCGGCGAATGTAACGCTGCTCGGCAGCGGTCAGTCCGGCGAACTCGCGCATTTCGGCGATAGTGATCGATGCGGTACCCGTTACGGCCATGATCGGCACTCCCTAGCTACGAGGTCGAGTGTCACCGAATATGGTTAACAAGCGGTAAGCCGGGCCGCAGCCGGACTGGCTGCCCTCGCGTTTCACCGGTCGGCCTTCGGGCCGATAGGCTCAGTATCACCTCTCGCTGCGTGCATCCGTGAACGTTCGGGCGTCGCTATCCGCGGGCTAGATCAGCCCCGCCAGCGGGCTGCTCGGGTCGGCATATTTGCGCGTTGCCATGCGGCCCGCAAGATAGGCGTCCCGCCCAGCCTCTACCGCCAGTTTCATCGCGCGCGCCATGCGGATTGGGTCCTTGGCCTCGGCGATTGCGGTGTTCATCAGCACGCCGTCGCAGCCGAGTTCCATCGCCACTGCCGCATCGCTGGCAGTACCGACCCCGGCATCGACCAGCACCGGGACGCTTGCGCCCTCCTTGATCAGGCGAATGGTGACACGGTTCTGGATGCCCAGGCCCGAGCCGATCGGCGCGCCCAGCGGCATGACCGCGACCGCACCCGCATCTTCGAGTTGTTTGGCGGCGATCGGGTCGTCGACGCAATAGACCATCGGCAGAAACCCTTCCTTGGCCAGGGTTTCGGTCGCGGTGAGCGTTTCGCGCATGTCGGGGTAGAGCGTTTTGGCTTCGCCCAGAACTTCCAGCTTGACGAGGTCCCAACCGCCGGCCTCGCGCGCCAGCCGCAGCGTGCGGATCGCATCGTCCGCGGTAAAGCAGCCGGCAGTGTTGGGCAGATAGGTGACCTTCTTCGGATCGATGTAGTCGGTCAGCATCGGCGCTTTCGGATCGCTGACATTGACGCGGCGCACCGCCACGGTGACGATTTCCGCACCGGATGCCTCGAGCGCGGCGGCATTCTGTTCGAAATCCCGGTACTTGCCGGTGCCCACGATCAGGCGGCTTCTGAAAGTGCGCCCGGCGACCGACCACGTATCATCGTCCTGGCCGCCCCCCACGAAATGAACGATTTCCAGCGTGTCGCCCTCGGCGATCGCGCGATCGGCCAGGGCACTGCGCGGCGCGATGGTGCCATTGTGCTCGACCGCGACCTTAGCGGGATCGAGTTCCAACTCTTGCACGAGCTGAGCGATGGTCGTGGCGGCAGTGCGGCGGCTCTCGCCGTTTACGGTCAGGGCAATCATGCGGCCCGACTTAGTCCCCGCAGCGCTCCTTGCAAGCCGAGGAATGCACATGGCGCAGATTGAGGATGTGCCCGAACGAAACCAGCGCGACACCTATAATGGTCAGGACAGCTTCCTTGATACCGTGCGGAACCGCCAGCGCGGCGCCCATGAAGGTAAGACCGGTCATGGCAATGACGAAAGGTGCGGCCATGCGGTGGCGCAGCGCGCCCCAGCCGATCGCCACGCCCGCGATCAAGGTTGCCAGCAGGAGCCCGATTTCATGAATTTCGGGAGCCAGGAAAAGCTCGCCCCCGATCCCCAGGCCCGTCACCAGCACGATCGAGAGCAGGCAATGCAAAGCGCAGGCCCCAGAAAGGATAATTCCCGCCCGGTCGAGCTTGCGACGAATCGGCAAGATGGCGCGTTGCATCATGGCGCGTCAGTTATGTTATGTTGTATCCCGTTTCAAGGGAAACCGCGCGGAAACTGTTTCTCTTCGTCGATTGCGACCACCGGACTGGCGTTTGCCCGTTTTGCACTTGCACTGCGCTCGCGTGGAAACCAGAGACAAAGCCATGTCTGAAAACAGCACGAACACGCGACCGGTCGCATTGGCAAACTGGCTATTCGTCGTTGCGGCGATGGTTGTCCTGATGGTTGCCGTGGGCGGCATTACGCGTTTGACGGAAAGCGGCCTGTCGATCACCCAGTGGAAGCCGATCACTGGCGCCATCCCGCCGCTGACGGAAAGCGCGTGGCAGGCCGAGTTCGCTCTGTACAAAGCCACCGGCGAATACAAGAATGTCACCGGACCGGCGGGCATGGACCTCGCAGCTTTCAAGTTCATCTTTTTCTGGGAATGGTTTCACCGCCTGCTGGGCCGCTTGATCGGACTGGCCTTTGCGCTGCCGCTCGCCTGGTTCTGGATACGCGGTGCGATACCGCAGGGCTACAAATGGCGGCTGGTAGCGCTGCTGGCCCTGGGCGGGCTTCAGGGCGTGTTCGGCTGGTTCATGGTACGTAGCGGACTTGCCGGAACGATGACCGATGTGAGTCACTTCTGGCTGTCCATCCATCTGCTTACGGCGCTTTTCACGCTTGGCGGACTGGTCTGGACCGCGCTCGACCTCAGGCAACTGGCGAGGGGCAATTCGAGGCCCGCGCGCTGGGGCTTCACGGCAAGCTGGGCCGGAGCCATCCTGTTTATCCAGCTCGTTCTTGGCGCGTGGGTCGCCGGTCTCAATGCCGGGTTCGCCTCGGATACCTGGCCCTTGATGCAGGGGCGGCTGGTTCCCGAATATGACAGTTCGCGCGGCCTTTTTCACGCGATCACACACGATCCATTCCTCATTCACTTCCTGCACCGTTGGTGGGCCTGGGCCGCGGTGGTGGCGCTAGTCGTGATGGCAAGGCGGGTGAAACCGCTGGCCCGATCGGCCTCGATCGCGATCCATTCCGCCTTCGGCACGCAAATATTGCTCGGGATCGCGACAGTCTGGACCGGCGTCGCGCTATGGGTCGCGGTGGCGCACCAAGTGGTCGGCGCGCTGCTGGTGGCCAGCTTCGCCTGGGGAGCCCACCTGCTCGGTCGCAGATCGTGACCGCGCTGATTTATTGTCCCTTCCCGGATGCGGCGAGCGCAGAGGCCATAGGCCGTGCTTTGATCGAGGAACGCCTCGTGGCCTGCATCAATATCGGCTCGCCGGTCCGATCGATCTTCATGTGGGAGGGGAGGATGGATGAAGGCGAGGAAACCCCCGGCCTTTTGAAGACATCGAGCACACTGCTTACGCGGGCCATTGCGCGTCTCGAGGACTTGCACCCCTATGATACCCCCGCAATAGTGGGCTGGAATTGCGACGCAGCCGGGGTAGCAACACAACGCTGGCTCGGTGCGATGTAGCGTCGGCAGACGGGGGCATTGTTGAAAACGATCGACCGCAGGGAAAGTCTGCAACTTTTCGCCAGGCTGGCCTGCGGGGCCATGGTCTCCTTTACCGCCGGTACGGCCTTCGCCTCGCGAGGTGCCGCGATCATTTTCCCACGGGGCGAATTCATTCTGCGCCGAGAGCTCGAACGGGAAATGGCGCGCGGGGCCACTCTGCTGGTCGCGCGCGCATGGCGTGGACGCTTTGAAACCGATGGCGAGACGGCACTGGTCACGGGCGAGCAGATATCGAGCCGGGTTGTCGCCCCCCCTCATCTCGAGCCCATCGCCGCCATCGAGCGCGAACGGCGCTCTGCCGGACCGTTTCCCGCGCGGCTCGATAAAGAAGGGCGGATTGTGGGCGAGGCGACCGGATCCGCCGCTGGCAAGGCCGAAGCAGTGAAGGCGGCCATGGCTATGCTGGAACGTGCGGGGCATACGCCTGGACAGTTGCTCGAAAGCAGGGCCTATCTCGACCGCCTGGCCAGCTCGGCAGACGCCATGACCAGAGAGATACCGGCAGATCTGTTCTTTCCGGTAGTGGGGGAAGCGAGCGAACGCAGGACCTTGGCACTGCCAGGAGGCGGCGAAGGCCAGGTTTCCGTTTTCCTGAAGGCCAGCGCCGGTCCGGGAGGCCTGCTCGACACGTTCGAACGGCGAATTGCCACTCGGGTAGGCGACGATGCGCGCATGGCTCGCGAAAGCTGGTCTCTGCGCCTCGAATAGGCTGTGGTTTCATTTTACCTCTCCGGAGACACGCGGAATTGCTTGACTACAGCGCCAAGGACCGCCATTTGCCGCGCGCTTTGCGGATCCGTTTGCGCGGATTCGCCGACTGACGCCGGCGCCTTCGGGACCCGGCACGAACACTAGGAACGGAAACCAGCCATGAAGGCTCTCACCAAGACCACCCGGTCGATCAAACCGGCCGAGGTCGAAAAGAAGTGGCACATCATCGACGCCGAAGGCCTCGTCGTCGGCCGTGTCGCGGCGATCATCGCCAACATCCTGCGCGGCAAGCACAAGCCGAGCTACACCCCGCACGTCGATTGCGGCGACCATGTCGTGGTCATCAATGCCGACAAG
>CAMYIQ010000105.1 GCA_947258465.1 uncultured Erythrobacter sp. | reverse complement strand
GGACATCACGACCTTCAAGGTTCCGGTCCAGAGCCGCCAGAAGCGCGAGACCTTGCGCTGGCTGCTCAACCACGATCATGTGGAAACGGCGATCGTCTTCGCCAATCGCAAAACCACCGTGCGCGAGCTCAATAAAAGCCTTCAGCGGCACGGCTTCCGCAGCGGCGAGATTCACGGTGACATGGATCAGTCGAACCGGTTGAAGGAACTGGACCGGTTCAAAGCGGGCGACATCAACATTCTGGTGGCTTCCGATGTCGCCGCACGGGGGCTCGACATCAAAGGTGTCAGTCACGTCTTCAACTTCGACACCCCCTGGCATCCCGACGATTATGTCCATCGCATCGGTCGTACGGGCAGGGCAGGGGCCAAGGGTCGCGCCTTCACATTCGTCGCGAAAGAAGACGCGGAAGCAATTTCCAATGTCGAGACGCTGACCGGAGCCGCAATCAAGGTTTTCGGCAAGGACGATGTCAGGGTCGACCTGGTCGAGAAGGACGCGAAACGGGAAGACGAGCCCAAGCGCCGCCCCGAGCCGCGCGAAGAGGCTGGGTCTCCCCGCGAGAAGCCGGCACGCAAAACGAAATCCAAGGGCGAACCACGCAAGCGCCGCGATGACGACGACGCGCCGGTTGCGGCTGGCGAATGGAACGGGCCTAGGCCGGCCTTCCTCGATATCTCGGCAACCTGAGTTCGTATCGCTCACGGGGCAGGCGCGCTTGCCCTGCGTCCGTTGCTCCTAGTCCGCCAGCTTCACGAAACTGTCGAGTACCCGTTTCTCGCCCGCCTTTTCGAATTCGATCGTCAGCTTGTTGCCTTCCTGGCCGGTGACGCAACCATAACCGAACTTGTCGTGAAATACGCGCGCGCCGATGGCGATATCACTGCGCGGCTTGGCGGCGAAGCTCGCGGCGCTGCGCCCGGGCTCGGCAAGGCGTTTGGGTGTCGCGTCATAGCCGGTGGATAGCGCCCGCTGCCATCCTGGACCGCGCGCGCCGGAGCGATCGGGCCGGTTCGACGAGACATGCGCAAAGGGGTCCTCGGTCTCGCTCCAATTGGCCCGCCACAACGATGCGCCGCCGGTCATTGTCGTCTCGCTCTTGATCTGCTCTTCAGGCAGCTCTCCGATAAAACGACTGGGGATCGAGCTGGTCCATTGCCCGTATATGCGCCGGTTGGCCGCATGCAGGATCGTGCAGCGGCGTTTGGCGCGTGTGATTGCGACATAGGCGAGGCGGCGTTCTTCCTCGAGGCTGGCGAGCCCGCCTTCGTCGATAGACCGCTGGCTGGGGAAGACGCCTTCTTCCCAACCGGGCAGGAAAACGTGGTCGAACTCGAGACCCTTGGCGGCGTGCATGGTCATGATGGTAACCTTTTCGCCGTCATCGCCGCGATCATTGTCCATCACAAGGCTGACATGTTCGAGGAAATCGCCGAGCGTCTCGTATTCTTCCATCGCGCGGGCGAGTTCGGTGAGGTTTTCCAGTCGGCCTGCGCTTTCCGGGCTGCGGTCCTTCTGCAACATCTCTTCATAGCCGCTTTCGGCGAGTACGGTGCGCAGCAGCTCCGAGGGGGTGACTGTCTCTGCCATCTCGCGCCAATGCACGAACTGTCCGAGCAGGCCGACAAGGCTGTTCCTCGCCCGCGTCGGCAGCTCGTCGGTTTCGCACAGATCGAGGCTGGCGGCTGCCAGCGGAGCCTGCATACGGCGCGCATGACGGCGCATCGCCTCCAGCGTCTTCGCGCCGAGGCCGCGTTTGGGCTGATTGTAAATGCGTTCGAATGCCAGATCGTCGGCGGGCTGGGCGATGGTGCGCAGATAGGCCAGCGCATCGCGGATTTCGGCCCGTTCGTAGAAGCGGAAACCGCCAACGATCCGGTAGTTGAGCCCGATCTGGATGAAGCGATCCTCGAATTCGCGCGTCTGGTATTGCGCCCGCACCAGGATCGCGACCTCGTCCAGCGGCGCACCTTCCGATTCGAGACGTTCGATTTCCTCGCCCACGCGGCGCGCTTCTTCGGGGGCGTCCCATATGCCGATGACGTGCACCTTCTCGCCCGCCGGAAGCTCGGTCCACAAGGTCTTGCCGAGCCGTTCGCTATTGGCGTCGATCAGGCCCGAGGCGGCGGCGAGGATTTGCGGTGTGGAGCGATAATTCTGTTCCAGCTTGATCACCGCAGCGCCGGGAAAATCCTTTTCGAACTTGAGGATATTGGCGACTTCTGCGCCGCGCCATGAATAGATGGACTGGTCGTCGTCCCCCACCACGCAGATGTTCTTGCGGGTCTGCGCAAGCAGGCGCAGCCACAGATACTGGACCTGATTGGTGTCCTGATATTCGTCGACGAGAATGTATTTGAAACGCTGCTGGTACTGCGCCAGCACGTCGTGATGCTGGCGGAAAATGTTCAGCATGTGCAGCAGCAGGTCGCCGAAATCGCAGGCGTTGAGCGTTTTCAGCCGGTCCTGATAGAGCTTGTAGAACTGCGCGCCACGGCCATTGGCATAGGCTTCGTTTTCCACTGCATCGAGATCGCCTGGGTTGAGCCCACGGTTCTTCCAACGATCGATCAGCCCGGCGAGTTGACGCGCAGGCCAGCGCTTTTCGTCGAGATCGTTTTCTCGGATCAGTTGCTTGAGAAGCCGCAGCTGGTCGTCGGTGTCGATGATAGTGTAATTGCTTTCGAGCCCCACAAGTTCGGCATGGCGGCGCAACATCCGCGCGCCGATCGAATGGAAAGTGCCGAGCCAGGGCATTCCTTCGACTGCATCGCCGATGTGCCGACCCACCCGCTCGCGCATTTCGCGCGCGGCCTTGTTGGTAAAGGTTACGCAGAGGATCTCACTGGGCCAGGCGCGGCGTGTTGCGATCAGGTGAGCCAGCCTTGCGGTAAGCGCCGCAGTCTTGCCTGTTCCGGCGCCAGCGAGCATCAGGACTGGCCCCTCCGTGGTCAGAACGGCTTCTCTTTGAGGCTCGTTCAAACGCTCCGCATAGGTGGGAATCCGGGCATTTTCCGGTGCGGTTGCAGGGGCGATTTCGGAAGTCATAATCTGAGTGAACAGGTAGGGAACGCCTGTGCGGGGCGCAAGAGGCGCCTCGGAACCCTCCACCCCGCTCTTGCGTAATCATGCGTGTAGGAAACGGAAATGGAGAGTTCTCCGATGCACAAATTGATGGCCGCAGGCGCTGCAGCGCTTGCTTTCACCGCTGCCCCCGCCGTTGCACAAAACGCCAATGCGAGCGAGACGGCGACCACGGCTACTACCGCCGCCGCGAATGCCAATACGCAGGCCCCGCGTTTCGTCGCCCGCGAGGTAACGCAGACCACCCCGTCGAGCTATAAGGCCGCTTCTGGCGATAACCTTCCGGTATGCAGCGCCAAACAGCAAGACGGCTGCATCAATAGCTGGGCGAAGAACAAAACCGGCAATCGCCCGCTGGAATACTGGCCTGGTAAGCCCGCCAGCGAAATACCGGGTAAGCTGCCTGCGAAAAAGCCGGGCAGATAATCCAGGAAGCTTTCAGCTCGCGCTCCTTTCTTGGAAAGTATGAGCGCGGCGCTTGGAGGGGGCGGGGCTGCCATGGCGGCCTCGCCCTTTTCCTTTTTGGCATTAACGAGCGATCTCACTTTCATCCCGGCCCGAAATCGTCACGTCTGACGCTCAGGCGTTTGCGGGGCGGGACGGGGATGGCCCCGTCCTATTGCGTGCCTTTCCCATGGTCTGCATCGTCCGTTCATCCCGACGGGGCGGGTAACCGGGTCGCGTTCGTCGCGCATGTCAGATTCCAAGGAGAATCCCATGCGTAAGTCATTTTGGTATATAGTCGGTGGCCAGCTCGCCACCATAAGCATTCCTGCCATGGCGCAGGAGGTGGAGGCCGATCCGGCTCATAGCGCTCAGAGCCATTCCATGCCTCAGCAGGTCCATGATGCCGATCGGACACCGGCACATTCGGCTGCCATGGAGGCGTGGCCGGAAGAGCGCAAAGACGCCTTCGAGGGCTGGTCTCCCGATGCGCAAGAGTATTTCTGGACGCTCACGCCAGAGCGGCAGGATCTCTTTTTCCGCTTGAGGGATGCCGATCGGCGCACACTGGTCGAGATGGACGAAGTCGCTCGCACCCAGGCTTGGTCGACAATCGAAAGCCGCGCCGCCGCTATGCCGGCAGATCAGCATATGTCCGCGCCCGAACCGGCGCAGGAACCAATAGAAGAAACGGACATGCCCGAAAGTCCCGAGCCCAGGGGTCGCAGCTAAGGGCGTGTCAAGCCGCGTCGGGATCCAGGCGCAATAACCATAGGCGTGCCTTCCCGACGCGGCGTTCCGCGATGCAGTGCAGCGATTTGACATGCACTGCATCCTTCGCGCCGGTCTCCAATGCAATCCAGGTGGACCGCTCGATCCAGCCGAGACGCAGCAACCGATCGAGCGCCACGGCCCCCGCGCTGGTATCGTAGGGAGGGTCGAGCAGGATGAGATCGTGCGCCCGCTTGGCTGGGCCCAGCGCCATGACCGAGGCTTGCTGGACGGTCGAGCGGGTTCGCGCGTCGAGCTTCTCGATATTGGCCTTGATCGCTTTGATTGCGGTGCTTTCCTGCTCCACGAACAGGCAGGAGGCGGCCCCGCGAGACAGTGCTTCGAGACCCAGCGCACCCGAGCCTGCGAACAGGTCGACTACCGATAGGCCTTCGAAGCTCCCCAGGCGGCTGTTGAGCATGTTGAACAGCGTTTCGCGGGTGCGGTCCGCAGTAGGCCGGGTCAGTTCGCCCGATGGTGCGGCCAACTTACGACCGCGCCATTCGCCTGCGATGATTCTCATTCCCGGCCACCGCGTGCGAGTTCGCGCTTGAACCCCATCACGTCGCCGCGCTTCAACTCGGTCGCCTGTCCGCGCGGCAGGTCGCCAATGTGGAAGGGGCCGTAGCCGATACGCAGCAGGCGGTTCACCTCGAGGCCGAGATGTTCGAGCACGCGGCGGACTTCGCGGTTTTTGCCCTCGCGCAAAGTCAATTCGATCCATCGGTTGCGACCCGAACCCCGTTCGAGATTCGCTTCGATACGGCCATAGCGGATGCCGTCGACTTCCACCCCTTCGATCAATTCGTCGAGCTGAGCCTGCGTTACGTCTCCGAATGCACGGGCGCGGTATGTGCGCGGTACACCCGATGAGGGCAGTTCCATGGCCCGCTTCATTTCGCCATCATTGGTGAGCAGCAGAAGGCCTTCAGTGTTGTAGTCGAGCCGACCTACCGGCATCACGCGCCCGGCATCGTTGGGCAAGGCGTTGCGCAAAGCGGCGTAGATCGTGGTGCGGCCTTTCGGATCGTGTTCGGTGGTGAGCATGCCAGGAGGCTTGTGAAATGCGAACAGGCGCGTTTCTTCCGGCTTTCCGACGGGTTTGCCATCAACCGTAACGCCGTTGAGGCCGGTTAGTTTGACTGCGGGCGTGTCCAGAACCTTGCCGTCGATCGCCACGCGTCCGTCGGCGATCATGCGCTCGACCTCGCGCCGACTGGCCACGCCTGCACGGGCGAGCAGCTTGGCGATCCGGTCGCCTTCTTCGGGTAATCGCTTGTCGGCCATGGGGCCGCAGCTAGGCGCTCAATCTGCAGCCCGCAAGGCTTCTTCGACTGTCCCGTGATAGCGACGGATGCCGCCTTCCATGGTGCCGAGGGTGAGATGGGGTATCGCACCCGTCGCAAGCCCTTGTTGGCCGAGTTCGGCTGCGCGGAAGTCCTCGCTCGCGAAAACCCCGCCGTCCAGCAGCGCCCAACTGCGTTCCCAATGGTCGCGCGCCTTGTCGGTGGCGGGATGTTCGGGAATCAACATGAAATCTTCGACCAATGTGCGGTCGTGCGCCTGAGGCATCATTACCATGACGTTTATGTAGTCGGGGCTGGGAATGACCAACGCACCGGGAAGCAGTTGATAGGCATAGGTCACCACCCTTCGCAGCGCGGCCATGTCGGTCAGGTCGACGCTCTCCATATCCTCAAGCCGCCCCACCGCACTGCGCGCGTGGGGGCCGATCATATCGCCGCTGGTCGCCCCGTCCTTGAAGAACGGTCCGATGGTCTTCGCGTGGAGCCGCGTCACATGGTAACTTTCCAGGAAAGCGTCCATGATCAGCTTCCAATTTCCGGCGACTTCGTGAGTCTTGCGGCGGAACAGGACCTGTTCGCTCATGCCCAACGCATCGAAATCCGCGCCGATCTCTTCGGCGAAGGAGAAGTCGGCATCACCCTCTTTCGGGCAGAACCAGATCAGCCCGCCGGTTTCCCTGCTAGGCAGCTCGACAAGGCCATAGTCTTCTTTGTCGAGTCCAGGGAAGGTATCTGCACGGGGGAGCGCGAGCAGGCGCCCGTCCACCGCATAAGTCCATGCGTGATAGGGACAAACGAGTTTCTTGCCGCACTGCACCTCGACGCCTTCCACCAGCCGGGTGCCGCGATGACGGCAGACATTCAGGAAAACATGTGCCAGCCCCTGTGCATCGCGTGTGATCAGCAGGGGGCGGCCCGTTGCGTCGTGCGGTACTGCCATGCCGGGATCGGGCAGAAGCGCCGAAGGACACAGGATCTGCGGCATACGATCATAGATCGCGGCTTTCTCGCGCGTCCAGTATTCAGGATCGGTATAGACGTGCGTTGGCACGGTACTGGCTTCGGCGGCGTCACGCTTCCGACCTCCGGCGATGTCCCGCGCCAGCGCGAGCATGCCATCGGTCGGGCGGCGGGTAGATTGTTTGGTGTCGACAGCGCTCATGACGCCTGTTCCTCGCTCTCTCTCCCGGCTAGTGTCGCAAAAAACCGGCGCAAACGGAAGGACGCTAGGGAATGGCAGACGCAGCGGTCGCGACGAAGAAAAAACCCGGCTGGCGTACGCTTGTCCGTTCGTTAAAAAACCCCAAGAGCGGCTATATGGCCCTGTTCGGCTTTGCGCAGGGATTGCCGCCCGCGCTGTTCCTGGGAACGCTTTACGCCTGGCTCAGCGAGGCGGAAATCGATCTCGAGACCATGGGCGTATTCTCGCTGGTCGGGCTGGCTTATGCCTTCCAGTTCCTCTGGTCGCCGCTGCTCGACAAGGTCGATATTCCGGGCCTGCGCAGGCTGGGCAAGCGCAAACAGTGGATCGCGCCCATGCAGTTGATCGTGGGCATCGCCCTGTTGGTGATGAGTTTCCTCGATCCCAAATCGGCACTCGGCTGGTTCAGCCTGTTGGCGGCCATCGGAGCTTTCGCCAGCGCAACGCAGGATATTGCCATCAACGCCTGGCGCATCGATGTGGCGGACGAGGAGGCGACGCTCGACATCCTTTCTACCATCACTCAGATGGGTTTTCGCCTCGCAGCGCTGATTGGCGGCGCTCTGGGCCTTATCATCGCAGAGAGGATCGGCTGGCCCCAGACCTATGTGATCATGGGCGCCATCATGCTGGCCATCGGCATTGCCGGCCTGTTCGCCCCGGATGCAAACGTAGCCAAGCGATCCGCGGCAACGGTGGCTGCCAATGAGGAGGAGGTGGCCGAACTCTACAATATGGGCGAAATCACCGAGAAGGTGCGCAATCGTGCGCTCCTGGCAGTCGGCCTGCTGTGGGCGTGGGCGATCGGCACGGTCGTCGTCTTCATGGTACGATCCATGACGGCGGCTCCCGGCGCGCGCCCGGACGTTACCCAGTTCACGACCACGTACGGTCCGCTGATCGTCCTCGCGACGGTGGTTCTGCCGGCCTTCATCGCTGCCTGGGTGGCCAAGCAGAAGCGCGATGGCACCAATGTAATTACCGCCGCCCCCGGGGTCGGGGCAGGGCATACGGTCAAGTTCACCGACCATCTCTACCGCGCGCTCGTGCTGCCTTTGGTCGAGTTCGTCGGGCGCATGGGTTGGTCGCTCGTGTTGATCCTGGCGCTAGTGCTCACTTATCGCATCTGCGATTCGATTTGGGGCGTCTTTGCGTATCCTTTCTATCTAGGGGAGTTGAACTACACTGGAGACGAGGTGGCCTTCGCCTCCAAATTCTTCGGCGTGTTCGCAATTATCCTCGGCCTGGCCTTGGGCGGCTGGATCATCACAGCCATGGGCAGGATGTTCACGCTCACACTCGGGGCGGCGCTGGCTGCCGCCACGAATCTGCTCTACGCGGATCTTGCGATCGGTGGCGGGACGATGCAGGCGGCCAGTGACGCCATCGGCTTCACCGCCTTGGTGAACTTCATTGCGGGCGTGTTCCAGATGCCGGAATCCGAAGGCCTCGCGCGGCTGACCTTCACCATCTTCTGGGAAAATCTTGCTATCGGGATCGCGGGGGCGGCCTATATCGCCTGGCTGTCGAGCATCGTGGCGAAGCGCTATGCTGCGGTACAATATGCCTTGCTCGCCAGCCTCACCCTGCTCGTCGGGACGCTCGGCCGAGGCGCTCTCGGGCAGATGATCGAGGATCGGGGATATTACTTCGTCTTCATCTTCACCGCGCTGATCGGCATCGTCGCGGTGGTGTTGTGCATTCTGGAATGGATTCGCGAGACCAGGTCCAAATTAGCGGCCGGGATCGTCGCGCCCGAAGCGGGGGAAGCCCTGCCTGCCGAATGACCTGCGTAGTCTGGCGAGCTGCGCGGCAAGTTCGCGGTAACCATTGATCTCTATAAACGATTTCCATGACAGAGGGTGAGCAGAACGCTGATATGGACGACCGCCAATACGCGCGGTTGGCTCTCGGTGTGCCCGCCACTCTCGAGACGCTCGATGCTCGCTTGAGGGTCGAGATCGTCGACATCTCGCAAGGCGGCGCGCACGTCGTCCTGCCGAACGACGACGCTTTCGCGAAGGACTGTCTGCTCGTCTGGCTGCGTTTCGAAGCCTTCGGCACCGTAGTCTGGCGCAGAGGCGCCCATATCGGCATCGTGTTCGAGAAGCCGCTGTCGCACACGACGATTTTCGAAACGCGCAAGAATGCGGCGTCGATCCTCGAGCAGGAGGCTACCAAGATCGAAAACGAGGCCAGAAGCTGGGCGCAAGGGGCCAGGCGCGTTTAGGACACCCTCTCGTTGTTCAACCGCAGCACTTCTCCAGCCAGGTACAGCGAGCCCGCGATGAGAACCGGATAATCGTCCGCCGCGATGGCGCGCAACGCATCCTCGATACCGGCGGCGGCACGGGCCTGCGGACCGAATGCTTCCGCGCGATGGCTATCGTGGCCGGGCACGGGGACCACCTGAAGCGTCCGAATTCGGCCTTCGAGTGGATCCAGCAGCGCGCGCGGGTCCTTATTGGCCAGCATCCCCAGAACGAGATGGAACTGCCTGTCCAGCGAGCCCGCAATCGCTTCGCCCGCACTACGATTGTGGCCCCCGTCCAGAAGGATAGGCCGTTCTGCGACCAGCGCAGTCAGCGGCCCCTGCGAAAGGGCGTGCAGGCGGCCCGGCCAGGTCGTTTTCTGCATAGCTGAACGCAGGGATCGCTCGGTGATCGGCAAGGTGTTCTGGTGGCGCAGCATAGCTGCGGCCAGGCCCGCATTGCGATATTGATGCGCGCCGGGAAGAGCCATTTGGGGCAATTCGAAGCGGCCCTTCCGGTCGCGATAATGCCCGCCCTGCCACGTATCGACAAGCCAGTCCCGGCCAGCCTCGAACAGAGGTGCCGACACCTTATCGGCCTGCTTCCGGATCGCGGCCAGCGCTTCGGCTGGATAGCCGCCCGCGATCACCAAGGGGACGCCGGATTTCGCGATCCCGGCCTTCTCGAAGGCGATACGCGCCATGGGGTCGGTGGGCACTCCCTCCTCGGGCGCGAGGAGAAACCGTTCGTGATCGATCCCGAGCGCTGCAATGCCGCAGGCAAGGAGGACATCGGGACCGAGTACGTTGGTCGCATCGAACCTCCCGCCGAGGCCGACTTCGACCACGCAGGCATCGGCGGGAGTGCGCGCGAACTCGGTGAATGCGGCGGCAATGGTAATCTCGAAGAAGCTGGGATTGAGATCCTCGCCCATATCGAGCACTTCGCACAGCAATTCCGCCAGCCGACCGTCTTCGATCAGTTTGCCCGCAAGCCGAATGCGTTCGTTATAGCGCACCAAATGCGGGCTGGTGGTAACATGGACCGCATACCCTCCCGCCTCCAGCATGGTGCGCAGGAAGGCGCAGGTCGATCCCTTGCCGTTGGTCCCGGCAACATGGAACACGGGCGGCAACCGCCGATGTGGGTTGCCGAGCCGGTCGAGCAGCGTGCCGATGGTCTCCAGGCCAAGCCTGCCGTCGGGCACTGAAAGTGTCGCTAGCCGATCGAGCTGGGCCTGGACCGCGCGATGATCGGAGCGGGCAAAATCCCGCATGAGGCGGCTCAGGCGGCCTTGGCCGGCGCGAGATAGTCGAGCAGCGTCGCCAGAGTGGTCTTCAGGTCGTGGCGGTGCACCACCATGTCGACCATGCCATGCTTGTGCAGATACTCCGCACGCTGGAAGCCGTCGGGCAGTTGTTCGCGGATCGTGTCCTGGATCACGCGCTGGCCGGCAAAGCCGATAAGTGCACCCGGTTCGGCGATATGGACGTCACCCAGCATGGCGTAGCTGGCGGTGACACCGCCCGTAGTGGGGTCGGTCAGGATGACGATGTAAGGCAGACCCGCTTCCTTCAGGCGGCGCGTCATCACGGTGGCCTTGGGCATTTGCATCAGGCTGAGAATGCCTTCCTGCATGCGCGCTCCACCCGCTGCGGTCACTACGATGTAGGGGCAGTGGCGTGTCAGCGCGCGTTCGGCGCCCTGACAAAAGGCCGTACCCACCGCCATGCCCATCGATCCGCCCATGAACCCGAAATCCTGCACGCCCACGACCGCGGGTTTGCCCTGAACCGCGCCAGACCCGACGAGAAAGGCATCCCTGTGGGGGTTCTTGGCACGCGCCTTCTTGAGCCGATCGGTATATTTCGTTGTGTCGCGGAATTTGAGCGGGTCTTCCTTCACATTGGGAATGGGGAGCACCTCATAACCCTCGTCGAGAAGCTGGCGCAGACGCTCGTCGGCGCCGATGCGGCCATGGTGGTCGCAGCGCGGGCAGACGAAGGCGTTTTCTTCGTATTCCTGCGCGAACACCATTTGCTGGCAGCTCGGGCACTTGACCCAAAGGTCTTTGTCGGTGCTGCGCTTGGACAGCGAGGTGATCGAATTGCGGACGCGGGTGAACCAGTTCATGCCGCGCCCTTTGCCGCCGAATGGACTGCCTTGGCAAGTCCCGCGGTGAGTTCGCGCAGCTTGGCCGGAGCCTCCGCGCCGTGCTCGGCGACGAGGTCGATCAGCGCCGAACCGACAACCACACCATCGGCCACGCGCGCGATTTCGCCCGCCTGTTCGGGCGTGCGCACGCCGAAGCCGACGGCGACGGGGATGTCGGTCGCGCGCTTGATGCGGATGACGTTTTCTTCGATCGATTCGATCGCCGCCTGCTGCATTCCGGTGATTCCGGCCACAGCAACGTAATATAGAAAACCCTCGCTGCCTTCGACGACTGCGGGTAGCCGCTTGTCATCGGTGGTGGGCGTGGCGAGGCGGATCGGAGCGATCCCGGCAGCGCGCAGCGCGGGGCCGAGCGCATCGTCCTCCTCGGGCGGGATGTCGACGCAGATCACGCCATCGACCCCGGCATTTCTGGCGGCGGATGCGAACCAGTCCGGCCCGCGCCGGATCATCGGATTGGCATAGCCCATGAGGACTAGGGGAACGTCCGGATGCCGCTCGCGAAACTCGAAAGCGATGGCGAAGACATCCGCCGTG
>CAMYIQ010000104.1 GCA_947258465.1 uncultured Erythrobacter sp. | reverse complement strand
TGTTCACCCTGCACACGGCAGGTTTCCGAAGGCGAAGACCCCCGCGCGGGGCGCTGGTCCGGCTGGGACAAGGTCGAATGCGGCATCCACAAACCCGGCGAGGAACCATTCCTCTAGGGGCGAGATGCGGGGAAGGTGGTGCCGGCTAGAGGAGTCGAACCCCTGACCTGATGATTACAAATCAACTGCTCTACCAACTGAGCTAAGCCGGCGACCGGGAAAAGCGCCTTTCGGGCAAACCGGCGTGAATGTCCAGACCCTCAAAGCCATCCTTTTTTGCGATACCAATCGGCGGTCGATCGCAGCCCCTCTTCCCCTTCGATCCGGGGCGACCAGACCGCTTCGGGCACTTTCTTGGAAGATCGCGCAACCCAGTTGGGATGCGTCATATATCCCACCCGGTCGGGAGTCAGCCGCGCCTTGTCGCCGCGCACCATCCGGTCGAGCTTTGCGGCGCCTTCCAGCACGGCTCCGGGCAGATGCGGGGCGAAGACGCGGCGACCCACCGCCTTGCCGATCGCCTTGGCCATTTCCTTGTGCGACCAGCCGCCCTCGCGCCCATCGTCGGGCTCGAAGACGCGGCGGCGGACGAGGGTGGGAGAGGCATCGACCAGGTCGAGCAGCAGGCGCGCGAGATCCTCGACATGGATCATCGAACTCGCCCCGCCTGGGGGCAAAGGGACGAAGCCGAATTTCGCACTGCGGAACATCTCGAAATAATCGACATCGTGCGGGCCATAGACCCCGGGTGGGCGCACGATCGTCCAGTCGAGCCCGCTGGCTTCGACCAGCTTTTCCGCCTTGGCCTTCGATGCGCCATAGGCCGATAGCTCGGGTTCGCGTGCCGAGAGCGAGGATACGAAAATGAAGCGCTTCGCCTGCGCCTGTTTCGCCGCGGCGATCAGCCGAGCGGTGCCGCCGACATTGGCATCCTCGAATTGAGCGGGGTCGGGCGTATTGGTCAGGCCGGCGACGTGAATGACGGCCTCGGCGCTCTCGCAAAGGCTGCCCAGCGCTGCGCTATCGGAGAGGTCTCCCGCGATCCACTCGACATAGTCGCATGCGGCTTGGCTGCGGCGTGTCAGCGCGCGTGTCGGCACCGTGCGCCGGATCGCCTCGTCGAGCACGGTTCGACCGACGAAACCGGTGGCCCCGGTGAGCGCGATCGTCATGTCCGCACCATATGGTCGCGATGGATCACGGCAGCGCGCGGGGCGTAGCCGAGTTTCCGTGCCTGCTGGTCTTCGCGCAGACCGAGGATGGCGCGGCATTCCGCCGAATTATACTCGACCAGCCCCTGACCCAGCCTCTCGCCTGTAGGGCCGTGGATCGCCACGAGATCGCCGCGCTTAAAGTCTCCCTCGATACCGGTGACCCCGGCTGCGAGCACGCTCGCCCCCCGGTCGAGCGCGGCCATGCAGCCGCTGTCGACGGTGAGAACCCCCGAAGGCGCGAGCCGACCCCCAAGCCATGCCTTGCGGGCGCTGGTATCGGACTGCGCGACGAACAACGTCCCAAGATTCCGGCCGAGTGCATGAGCGATGGGGGACGCATGTGTGCCGTTGACGATTGCCAGCGCGATTCCTGCCCGCTCGGCAATCCGCGCGGCCTGCAGTTTTGCGAGCATTCCGCCCGAACCGAGGCCGGAGGCGGATTCTGCGGTGGCCATGGCAATGATTTCAGGTGTCACACCCTCAACGCGCTCGACCAGCGTCGCACCGGATTCGCGTGGATCACGGTCGTACAGGCCATCCACATCGGAGAGCAACAAGACGGCATCGGCGCCTGCTGCCTGCGCAACGCGCGCGGCAAGGCGGTCATTGTCGCCGAAACGGATCTCCTCGGTTGCAACGCTGTCGTTCTCGTTGACTACGGGCACCGCCCCGGCATCCAGCAGCCGGGCGAGCGTTGCCGAGGCATTGAGATAACGCCGCCGGTCTTCCAGATCGTCCAGCGTGACGAGCATTTGCGCTGCCGTGAGATCGTGCCTGCCCAGCGCCTCCGACCAAAGCCGTGCCAGTTCGACCTGGCCGACCGATGCTGCGGCCTGCGCATCGGCGAGGCTCCCGCGCCCGCCTTTCGGCAGGCCCAGCTTCGCCGCACCCAGCGCAATTGCCCCGGAAGAGACGACGATGACGTCGGCATCTTGCCTTAACCCGGCAATTTCCGCCGCCAGCGCCGCCACCCATTCGGAGCGCGCCTTGCCACCTTCCACCAGCAGCGCGGAGCCCACTTTGACCACGAGGCGGCGCGCCTGGCGCAGGTCGGGAAGGGAGGTGATGTTTGTCACCCGGCCAGCCCTAACCAAACGCGCAGGCTTGCGGAAGCCGCCTTCGCTTGAGGGCGACCAAGTGGCGGTTTCGTTTCAGATCGGCGACCAGTCGGGCGAGTCGCCTTCGTCCTCGACTTCCTCGGCATGCGTTTCAGTCGAGGTGCGGTCGGGCAGATAGGCCAGCACCCCGTCGAGCAGATCGGGAATACCCGCGCCCGTCGCACCGGAAATGGGGAAGACCTTGTCCGCGCCCGCAGCCAGCAGTTCCTCGGCAAATGCATTGCCCAGTTCCTCGTCGGCAAGGTCGAGCTTGTTGAGTGCCACGACCTGCGGCTTGTCGGCGAGGCCGCTGCCGTAAGCCTCGAGCTCGGCATTGACGGTCTTGTACGCTTCCGCCGGATCGTCGCCCGAAATGTCGATCAGATGGATCAGCACCCGGCAGCGCTCAATATGGCCCAGAAACCTGTCCCCGATCCCGGCGCCATCCGCCGCGCCTTCGATCAGGCCGGGAATGTCGGCGATAACGAATTCGCGGCCCTTATGTGTGACCACGCCCAGCTTGGGGATCAGCGTGGTGAAGGCATAGTGCCCGACCTTGGCCTTGGCGTTCGACACCTGGTTGATGAAGGTGCTCTTGCCCGCATTGGGCAGGCCCAGCAGCCCGACATCGGCCAGCAGCTTGAGCCGCAGCCAGACCCACATCTCCTCGCCGGGTTCGCCTGGCTGGTGCTGGCGCGGCGCGCGGTTGGTGGAAGACTTGTAACTGGCGTTCCCGCGGCCGCCCATGCCGCCTTCGAGGAAAACCACGCGCTGACCGACTTCGGTGAAATCGGCGAGCACTTCCTCCTTATCCTCGGACAGGATCTGCGTGCCCACGGGCACTTGGACCACGAGGTCGGGCGCGCCTGCGCCGGTACGGTCCTTGCCCTGGCCGTGTTCGCCGCGCTTCGCCTTGAAGTGCTGAGCATAGCGAAAGTCGATCAGCGTGTTGAGACCCTGCACGGCCTCGAACACGATATCGCCGCCCTTGCCGCCATTGCCGCCATCGGGGCCGCCATATTCGATATACTTCTCGCGCCGGAAGCTGACGGCGCCGGGGCCGCCCGCGCCGGACTTCAGGTAGATTTTCGCTTGATCGAGGAAATGCATGGCGCGCCCTCTAGCCGCTTTCGCAGCGCTAGGCGAGGGCGCGCATGCATCGCCGCATCAGTCGACGAAATCGCTAACCCGTTCGACGATGATCGCCGGCGCCATGCCGCCCGCTGCGCACATGGTGACAAGGCCATAGCGCTTGTCCTGCCGCTCCAGCTCGTCGACCATCGTGCCGATCAGGATCGATCCGGTCGCACCGATCGGATGACCCAGCGCGATCGACCCGCCATTCACATTGACCTTGTCCCAGTCGAGATCGAGATCGCGCACGAATTTGGCCGCCACGACTGCGAAGGCCTCGTTGATTTCGTAAAGGTCGATGTCATCCTTGGTCAGGCCGGCCTTCTCCAGCACCTTCTTCGCAGCCGGGACGGGCGCGTTGAGCATCAACGTGGGGTCATCGCCCATGTTCGCGGTGGCCACGATCCGCGCGCGCGGCTTGAGGCCGTGCTGCTGCGCATAATCCTTGCTCGCCACCAGCACCGCCGCCGCACCATCGACCACGCCCGAACTGTTGCCCGCGTGATGGAAGTGCTTGATTTCGACGTCGGGATATTTGGCGTTGACCAGCCCGGCAAAGGTGGTGCCGTTCTTGTCGAGCGGCACGTTCGCGATCTTGGCAAAGGCCGGTTCGAGCTGACCCAGCGTTTCCATGGTCGTGCCGGGGCGCGGATATTCCTCCTTGTCGAGCACGACATTGCCATCGTCGTCCGTCACCGGGACGACCGACTTGTCGAACCGGCCTTCCTCGATCGCCTTGGCAGCGCGCTGCTGGCTGCGATAGCCGACTTCGTCCAGCTCCTCGCGCGTGAAGCCCTCGATCGTCGCAATGGCATCGCCGCACACGCCTTGGTGGCTTTGCGGATGGGTGCGCATCAACCTTTCGTTATAGCTGCCCATCATCGGCGGCTTGAGCCCTGCGGCCATCTTGTCCTTCGACATCTGCGCGGTGAGGCTCATCATCTCGGTGCCGCCCGCGACTACGCAGTCTTCCATACCGCTCATCACCTGGGCCGCGGCGAATGCAACGCTCGTGATCCCGCCGCCGCAGAAGCGGTCGAGCGTGGTGCCCGAGGAAGTGATGTCGTAGCCTGCGTCGAGCGCAGCCATGCGGCCGAGATCGCCCGCCTGCGTCCCGTCCTGCGTACTAACCGACCAGATCACGTCGTCGACAGTCGCCGTATCGAGATCGTTGCGCTCCTTGATCGCCTTGAGGCAGGTGGCTGCAAGGTGCTGCGGGTGCATATGGGCAAGCGCGCCCTTACCCTGCTTGCCGATCCCGCGCGGGGTGCGGACAGCATCGATGATATAGGCTTCGGCCATGGCATGAACTCCTCTCGACTTATCGTTTTGTGCGGCGAATGCCGGTTGACGTTTGCGTAAACGTGACGCAGCAAGGGCGCAAGACAAGTTTCGAATTGAAATGGAGGAGAGCAGCTATGTCCGAGGAAGTCCTGACGAGCGAAGAGGATGGCATTCTCGTCGTCACCATCAACCGCCCCGAAGCGAAGAATGCGATGACCAAGGCTGCCGCCGAAGGGATCGCGGCGGCGATGGACCGGCTCGATAGCGACGACAGCCTGCGCGTCGGCATCCTGACCGGCGCGGGCGGGACCTTCTGCTCGGGGATGGACCTCAAGGGCTTCCTTCGCGGCGAATCGCCCAGCATCGAAGGGCGCGGTTTTGGCGGGATCGTGCAGAAGCCGCCCGAAAAGCCGTTGATCGCGGCAGTCGAAGGCTATGCGCTGGCCGGCGGGCTGGAATTGATGATCGCCTGCGATCTGGTGGTCGCGAATGCGGGCGCCAAATTCGGCATCCCCGAGGTTAAACGCGGTCTTGTAGCGGCTGCAGGCGGCGTGATGATGCTTCCCGACCAGATCCCCGAACGGATCGCAATGGAACTCGCGCTGACCGGCGACTTCATCGACGCGGCCCGCGCTTACGAGTTGGGCCTGATCAACCGAGTGAGCGAAGGCGATGCGCTGTCGGGTGCGAAGGAGCTTGCCGCCAGCATCGTCGCCAACGGCCCGCTTGCCGTGCGCGTCTCGAAGCAGATCATCAAGCAATCGCGCGGCTGGCCGATGGAAGAGCGGTATACTCGCCAGACGCAATTGATCGCGCCGGTTTTCATCTCCGAAGATGCCCGTGAAGGCGCCGCCGCCTTTGCCGAGAAGCGCAAGCCCAACTGGAAGGGCAAGTAAGACCCTTCAGCAATAGACGCAGAACACCCGAGAGGAACCCGAGACATGCCCGCAATCGACGTACCCCAGCCCGAGTTCATGGAAGACGAGGAGATCGCCATCTTCGCCGATGCCGTGGGCAAGTTCTACCAGCAGCACGCGCCCCAGAAGCGGATCGAAAAGTGGCGCGAAGACGGGCAGGTCGAGCGTGAATTCTGGAACGAAGCGGGCGCGGCGGGCCTGCTCGGCGTCTCGGTGCCAGAAGAATATGGCGGGCATGGCGGCGACTTCCGTCACGATATGGTGGTCATCGACCAGCAGGCGAAGCACGGCGTGGAAGGTTTCGCGGCCAGCCTGCACAACACCATCATCCTGCCCTATCTCGTGCGTCACGGGACCGAGGAGCAGAAGAAGAAGTACCTTCCTAAACTCGTCACCGGCGAGCTGGTCAGCGCCATCGCCATGACCGAGCCGGGGGTGGGTTCCGACCTGCAGAGCATCACCACCACCGCGCTCAAGGACGGGAACGGGTACCGGATCAACGGTGCCAAGACCTATATCTCCAACGGCCAGACCGCCGATTTCATCATCGTCGTCGCCAAGACCGATCCCAACGAGCGCGCCAAGGGTATCTCGCTTATGCTGCTCGAGACCGAGGGCGCCGAAGGGTTCGCGCGCGGCAAGAAGCTCGACAAGGTTGGGCTCGACGCAGCCGATACCTCCGAGCTGTTTTTCGACGATGTCTTCGTACCGGCGGAGAACGTGCTCGGCGGGGTCGAGGGCCAAGGCTTTTACCAGCTGATGGGCGAACTGGCACAGGAACGTCTGGTTATCGCCATGGGCGCTGCGACAGGTATCGAGAAAGCGCTCGAGGTGACTATCGAGTACGTCAAGAACCGCAAGGCTTTCGGCCAGACGATCTGGGACTTCCAGAACACGCAGTTCGTGCTGGCCGACCTCAAGGCGCGCGGCACTGCGGCGCGCGTGTTCGTCAACGACTGTATTGCCAAGCTGCTCAAGGGCGAGCTCGATGTCGCCACGGCGGCGATGGCCAAATACTGGGTCACCGAGCTGCAGAGCGAAGTGGTCGACAAGTGTCTCCAGCTCCATGGCGGCGCGGGCTATATCAACGAATACCCGATCGCCCGCATGTATCGCGACACCCGCATCGCGCGTATCTTCGGGGGCTCTAACGAGGTCATGAAGATGCTCATTGCCCGCTCGATGTGATGAACACGCAGATTGGCGACCTTGGACCATGGCGGCCGATGCGGACCGGGGACATAGACCGGGTCCATGGCATATCCGAAGCGGTCCATCCGACCCTGCCGGAAAACCGCGCGGTCTTTGCCGACCGGCAGGCGCTCTATCCCGCCGGGGCCTTCGTGCTGGACCGCGACAGCACGGTGGCGGGGTATTGCATCGGGCACCCCTGGCTCGAAGCGGAGCCTCTGCCGCTCGATGCGCGGATCGAGCGGCTGCCTGTTCGTCCGGACACGTTCTACCTTCACGATCTGGCGCTCCTGCCCCTCGCGCGCGGGCTGGGGGCAGCCGGTATTATCGTGCCGCATATAATCCGGCACGCACGCGATACGGGTCTGGGGTCGGTCAGCCTGATCGCCGTGGGCGATTCCGCCCCGTTCTGGCGCCGGTTCGGTTTCCGCGATACGCATGCGAGCGAAGGCAAGCTTGCTGGCTATGGTGCGGATGCCCGGTTTCTTACCCTGCGGTTCGACCCGGAAGAGCAGGAGCGGCCCTGACAGCCACCACCTGCCGCCCGGGTCGTCAGGCTGCGACCACCTCTTGCTCGATCGCGCCGAAGATCGAATGCCCCTCGGCATCTTTCATCTCAACGCGAACCGTATCGCCCGGAGCCATGAAACGAGTCTTGGCCTCGCCGTCGGCAATGGTTTCGATCATGCGGATCTCGGCAATGCAGCTATAGCCCAGCCCGCCTTCGCTAACGGGCTTGCCCGCGCCGCCATTCTCGTCCTGATTGGACACCGTGCCCGAACCGATGATCGTGCCTGCGCCGAGATTGCGTGTCTTGGCGGCATGCGCGACGAGGTCGGCAAGGCTGAAAGTCGCATCGGCGCCGGCATTGGCGCGGCCGAAGGGCTCGCCATTATAATCGACCATCAGCGGCAAGTGGATGACACTGTTCTGCCAGGCATCGCCGAGCTCGTCGGGCGTGACGCATACGGGGCTGAAGGCGCTGGCGGGCTTGGACTGGAAAAAGCCGAAGCCCTTGGCCAGTTCGCCCGGAATCAGGCCGCGCAAGCTCACGTCGTTAACCAGCATGACGAGCTTGATGTGGCTCACCGCCTCTTCGCTCGATACGCCCATGGGCACATCGTCGGTGATCACCGCGATCTCGCCTTCCATGTCGCAGCCCCACTTGGTGTCTTTCAGCGGAATGTCGTCGCGCGGGGCGAGGAAGGTGTCACTGCCGCCCTGATACATTAGCGGGTCGTGGTAGAAGCTTTCCGGCACCTCGGCGCCGCGCGCTTTGCGCACCAGCTCGACGTGGTTGATATAGGCTGAGCCGTCGGCCCACTGATAGGCACGCGGGAGCGGTGAATGCGCCTCGCGCTCGTGGAAGCGCTCGCAGGGCACGGCCTGGTGCTCGACATCGGTGTAGAGTGCTTCGAGCTTCGGCGCGACTGTCTCCCAGTCGTCGAGCGCGGCTTGGAGCGTCGGCGCAATGTTGTCGGCAGCGCAATAGCGGGTGAGGTCCTTGGAGACGACGACGAGCTTGCCGTCGCGCGTGCCGTCTTTGAGTGTTGCGAGCTTCATGGGTGTCAGGTCCTCTCGGGATTGTCGGGTTGGTTATCCGGATGGGCGCGCTGGAATTCGGGCAATGCGAGGCAGGCGCTTTCGATCCGGGTGATATGCGGCTTGTCGCCGAAGTCGAAACCGAACCGCCGCGCGTTATAGACCTGCGGCAGCAGGCATACCTCGAAGAAGCCGGGCCTGTCGAACAGGAAATCGCCCGTGCCGAGCTGCGCCAGGCGCGCCTCGATCGGGTCGAGCGTGCGCGCGAGCCAGTGGCGATACCACACGCCGATTTCGTCCTGCGACTTGCCGTATTCGTTGGCCAGATACTTGAGGACGGGCAGGTTCAGGGGCGCGTGCAATTCAGTCGCGATCGCGTAGGCGAGTTCGCGCGCGACGTAGCGATCCTCAATGTCCCAAGGCAGTAGCGCGCGTTCGGCATAGGCTTCGTCGAGCCATTCGATTTGCGCCATCGACTGGACGTAGTTCTTGCCGTCGACTTCGAGCAGCGGGACCGTGCCGAAGGGATTGCGGTTGGTGAAATCCTTTCCCTTCTGTTCGGACTTGAGCAGGTTCACCGGGACGTATTCGTAATCCAGCCCCTTCAATTCCAGCGCGATGCGCAGGCGATAGCTGGTCGAGCTGCGATAATATCCATGGAGCCTGATCAAAACGCGGCGATCCCGGTGATCGCACGCCCCAGGATCAGCGCATGGACGTCGTGCGTGCCTTCATAGGTGTTGACCGTTTCCAGGTTCACCATGTGGCGGATCACCTGATATTCTTCCGAAATGCCATTGCCGCCGTGCATGTCGCGCGACTTGCGGGCGATATCCAATGCCTTGCCGACATTGTTGCGCTTGACGATGGAGATCATCTCGGGGGCGAACTTGCCTTCATCCATCAGCCGACCGACGCGCAAGGAGGATTGCAGGCCGAGCGAAATCTCGGTGATCATGTCGGCCAGCTTCAATTGGTAAAGCTGTTTCGACGCGAGCGGCACGCCGAACTGATGTCGGTCGAGGCCGTATTGCCGCGCGGCATACAGGCAGAATTCAGCGGCGCCCATCGCGCCCCAGCTAATGCCGTAACGCGCGCGGTTGAGGCAGCCGAACGGCCCTTTGAGACCCTGCACTTCGGGCAGCAGGGCATCGTCGCCGACTTCCACTTCGTCCATCACGATCATGCCGGTGGTCGAGGCGCGCAAGGACAGCTTGCCTTCGATCTTGGGTGCCGACAGCCCCTTCATACCCTTTTCGAGCACGAAGCCGCGAATGCCGCCGCCATGCGCATCGCTTTTCGCCCAGACCACGAAGACATCGGCAAAGGGCGCGTTAGAGATCCAAGTCTTCGATCCGGAGATGACATAGCCGCCATCGACCTTCTTGGCAGTGGTCTTCATCCCGCCCGGATCGCTGCCGGCGTCAGGCTCGGTCAGGCCGAAACAGCCGATAAGTTGCCCACTGGCGAGGCCAGGGAGGTATTTCTTGCGCTGCTCTTCCGAACCATAGGCATGGATCGGATACATCACGAGGCTCGACTGCACGCTGGCCATCGAGCGATAGCCTGAGTCGACCCGTTCGATCTCGCGTGCGATCAGGCCGTAGGCGACATAGCCTGCGCCCGCGCCGCCATATTCCTCGGGCACGGTTGCGCCCAACAGGCCAGCTTCGCCCATCATCGGGAACAGCTCGGGATCGTCGACTTCCTTGCTGAAATTCTCGATCACCCGCGGCTGCAACTCGCCCTGTGCAAAGGCGTGCGCGGCGTCGCGGATCATCCGCTCGTCCTCGGTCAGCTGATCATCGAGATTAAAGGGATCGTCCCAAGCGAAGGGCACCATACCGGCCATGTGGTCTCCTTTGTTACTATCCAGCCAGTGACAGGCTTGCGCGTCCTTCGCAAGAGGCTTGGACGCATCGCGAATCACTTCACCAGCGGCAAAGCCTTGCGGCAGTCCTCCGCGCATTCGCGACACATCCTCGCGCATAGCTGGCAGTGCGGATCGTCATGGCCTTCGCATTCTGCCGCACAAGTCTCGCAGGCCGTGATGCAGGTTTCGAGCTGGCTGCGCAGGACATCGATATTCTGCGCGGTGCGACGCACGGCCAGTCGCGCGGTGGCGGTGCAGACATCGGCGCAATCCAAGCAATTGCGGATGCATTGCGCCATGTCCATGTCTTCGGCCACGCAGGCATCGGCGCAGCTGGTGCAGAACAGCGAGCACAGCATGGCGTGCCGTGCGGCCAGGATCAATTCTTCGGTCTCGTCCTGTACCTGCGGGTGGGCAGCGACCATTTTCTGAAGTGACATAGAGCTTCCTTTCCTTGGGGTTCACCCAGGGAATGGATCGTGGCAATCCGATGTTCCGGCTGCGCCCCGGAAAGCGCGATCAACCGTGCGCGGCCGCCCGTTGGACCGATTCGATCACGGCTGCCGGAGGGCAGGGCTTGGACAGCGCCTGTGCCTGCGGGAAACGCTCGGCAACCTCGTCGGGAGTGAGCTGACCCGAATGGAAGATGACCGGGACGTCTTCGGCCATCATTTGTTCGGCCAGTGGATAGACGATACCATCGCCCAACTGCACATCGAGAATGGCGATATCGGGCTTGGCCTTTTGATAAGCGAGCATTGCCGAAGAAAGGTCGTCATACGGACCTTCTACCATATACCCGGCCTCGGCCACCGTGTCGCAAAGGTCGTATCCCACAATCAGCTCGTCTTCAGCAACGAGCACGCGCAAAGGCTGCCCCATCC
>CAMYIQ010000103.1 GCA_947258465.1 uncultured Erythrobacter sp. | reverse complement strand
GAGGATGAATACGGTTCTCAAGCCGGGTGAGGATACGCTTATCGGCCGCGCATGATGGGTTTGAATCGTGTGCTGTCGGCTCTTACCTGTCCGCCCCTGTTCCCTTGCATGAGGCGTGCGAAAAGCAGTTCCCGGAACGCTAGTCGGCGCTGCGCGTCGTGACAGTCATGCAACGGAAAACACTATGAACGGCCCTTTCGAATGGGCCGCATCGATCGGAGCGGTGATTGCCGCCTCGATGATCGCCTTCGATCTTGGTCGACGGGCGACGGCCTGGGGCTTCGTTCTGTTCTGTGTCGTCTCGATCCTATGGGTATGGATCGGCATCAGCGAAGACGCCATCCCCCTCGCGGCGATGAATGGCGTTCTGCTGCTGATCAACGCCTGGGGTGTCTGGCAATACTGGTTCCACCCGAAGAACCGCAGGTGATCGCCCGCGAGGCCGGGCGCCTCATGCCATTACTACCGAGATGATAGCGGGTCCCCGCCTAGGCAGAGACCCGCGCTTTAGCCGCCGATACGTCCGAAACAATGGCGACCGGCATAATGCGCGCTGTCGCCCAGCTCTTCTTCGATACGAATCAACTGATTGTATTTGGCGAGACGATCCGAGCGCGCCAGACTGCCGGTTTTGATCTGACCGCAATTGGTGGCGACCGCGAGATCGGCGATCGTTGCATCTTCGGTTTCACCCGACCTGTGCGACATCACGGCGGTATAGCCTGCGCGATTGGCGATGCTGACCGCGTCGAGCGTTTCCGAAAGCGTGCCGATCTGGTTGACCTTTACCAGCAGCGAATTGGCCAGACCCTGATCGATCCCTTCGCGCAGCCGCTGGGGATTAGTGACGAAGAGGTCGTCGCCGACAAGTTGGACCACGTTTCCGATCCGGTCGGTCAGGGCCTTCCAGCCTTCGAAATCGTCTTCGGCCATACCATCCTCGATCGAACGGATGGGATAGTCGCGGCACAGCCTGTCCAGATATTCGGCCATCTCCTGACCGGTGAGCGAGAGGTTCTCGCCCGAAATCTCGTACTTGCCGTCCTTAAAGAACTCGGTCGAGGCACAGTCGAGCGCGAGCGCAATGTCCTCGCCCGGTTTGAAGCCTGCCTGCTCGATCGAGGCCATGATGAAATCGAGCGCGTCGCGCGTGCTTGCCAAGTCAGGGGCAAAGCCGCCTTCATCGCCGACCGAAGTGGCCAGACCCTTGTCGTGCAGCTTTTTCTTGAGCGTGTGGAACACCTCCGCACCCCAGCGCACGGCTTCGGCGAGGCTGTCCGCGCCGATCGGCATGACCATGAATTCCTGAATGTCGATCGGATTGTCGGCATGCTCACCGCCATTGATGATATTCATCATCGGAACGGGAAGCACATGGGCGGACACCCCCCCAATATAGCTATAGAGCGGCAGACCGCGCGCATTGGCCGCTGCCTTGGCCACGGCCATGCTGGTACCGAGAATGGCATTGGCACCGATCCGGCCCTTATTGGGCGTGCCATCGAGCGCGATCATCGAAAGGTCGATGTCCCGCTGGTCTTCTGCGTCGAAAGCGCCCACCAGCAAGTCGCGGATTTCGGTGTTGACTGCCTCGACAGCCTTGGTGACGCCCTTGCCCAGATAGCGGGCCTTTTCCCCATCACGCAGCTCCACCGCCTCGTGCGCGCCGGTGGATGCGCCGCTGGGCACGGCCGCGCGACCGAAGCTTCCATCGTCGAGCAGAACGTCGACCTCGACCGTGGGATTGCCCCGTGAATCAAGAATTTCGCGGGCGTGAATGTCGATGATCGCGGTCATGGGTGCTGGCGCTCCGGGGTAAAGGTGTTGTAATCGTGTAAAACACCCCCAGATGGGGAGTTGGCAGCGCTCTATTCGCCGGAACATTGGTGCGCAAGTTGCGTTGCAACATCGAAGGCCATTTCGCCGGATGAATTTGCATTGAGGGCAAGGACGAATACCATGGCAGAAACCACCGCAGGCGGCGCGCCCAAGAAACGCAAGACCCCTGCCACCAAGAAACCCGCAGCCTCGAAATCCACGAGCGCCAAGACACCGCGCAAGACGGTGGCGAAGAAAGGCGCAGCAAAGGAGATGACTCCCGTGACCAATACCGCACCTGAAACCCCCGCCACCGACAACCGTACCGAAGCCAAATCGCGCTTCAACGCGGCTCTCGAAGAAGCCAAAGCCGGTGCTGCCGCGCTCAAGGCGGAAGGCCGCGATCGCGCCACCGCTTACCGCGACCAGGCCAAGCACAAAGGCGACGACTTGGCCGCCGAGGCAAAAGCCTATGGCGAAGAAGCCAAGGTCAAGGGCCGCGAACTTGCAACCGAAGGCAAGGTCAAGGCAGGTGAAGGCCTGCGCTCGCTCAGCAAGCTGGTCGATGAGAACGCCCATCAGGTCGACGAGAAGCTCGGCGCCAAATACGGGGATTATGCGCGCAGCGCCTCCAAATCCCTGGATGGCTATGCCGCCAAACTCGACGAGAAGAGCGTCGACGATCTTGTGGAGGACGGCCGTGAATTCGTTCGCAAGAGTCCTGGCAAGGCACTCGGCATCGCAGCGATTGTCGGTTTCGTGCTTTCGCGCCTATTCCGCGGCTCGCGTTGAGCGAGCAATGACGGGGGTTTGAATGCGAGACGATAACAACGAGCGGGTCGACGAATATTCCGGCCCGCTCGGTTTGCCCGATGAGCACCAATCCCCCGACAGGGAGGATGATGACGGTCGGCAATTCTCCTTGACCGACGACGTCTTCGCCCTGTTCGAAGATGGCAAGACCTATGCCGAAGCGGAGTTACGCTTTCAGAAAAGCCGGGCTGGCTATATCGGCAATCGGTTCAAAGGCGCCCTGGCCTTCGGGCTTGGCGCTTTCGGCGTTTTCCACCTCGCCCTGATTGCAGCGACCGTCGGGCTCGTGATCGCGCTCGCACCCCTCGTCGGGCCTTGGGGTGCGACCGCCATCGTAACGCTCGCGCTGATTGCTGCTGGAATATTTCTGTTGCGGCTGCTCAAGGGTCGCCTAGACGACATCCGGGATGCTTTCGAAGGGGAAGATTCCGAATGAGCGATCGGCGTATTCAGATGCTGGAAGACAAGTATTTGCGCGATTCCGCTCGCGCACTGGTCGAAGCCGATATCGAGCACCTCAAATCCGATTTCGCCAACAAAGGGTTGGGTGAACGCGCAATCGATCGAGCAAGAGAAGGCGCCACCGATCTCTACGAAGAGGCCATCGGCATGGCGGAGGATAATAAAGGTGCTCTGGTGGCCCTGATTGCGGCCATCGTTGTCTGGTTTGCCCGCAATCCGATCATGGAAATGTTCGGACGCGAACCTGACGAAGGGTCTGACACCGCAACGGAAAACCCGGAACGTTAGCACCTCTCGAACCGTTGGTCCGACAAACACGCATTGCGGAGAAATTACCATGGCAGATACAGCCGAAAACAATGTCACCCCGATCAGTGCCGACAGCAAACTGAGCGACGAACAGAAGCGCGAGCAATTGCGCGCTCGCATCGAGGCCGGGGAGAAGCGCAACGAAGAACGCAGCCTGGCCGATCAGGCGAAAGACGTTGCCGACAGCGCGATCGAATTCACCAAGAAACATCCCTTCGCTGTTGTCGGCGGCGTACTGGTCGCCGGGCTGGCGATCGGCGCCATGACCCGCCCGGGCCGCAGGCTCGGTCGGCGCGGAGGCATCTGGGCCGGTCTCGCTGCTGATGCTGCCCTCGCTTATGGCGCGCGAATGATCGACGGCGTCGTCGATGGCGCACAATATGCGGGCGACCGGATGGAAGATCTCGGTGACAGCGCTTCGACGGCTGCCCGTGGTCTTCGCCGCGATACGGCCTATAAACTCGATGTCGCCGGCGATGCCTTGCGCAGCTCGGGCCGTAAGGCGGGCCGCAAGGGCAGCCGCGCCTATCGCGCGCTGCGCACCCGCATCTCCCATTGAACATAGTAATTTGGTAGCATGCCGTAGCGGCGCGACGGGGTTGCCTGTTGCGCCGCTTTCGCTATGTCGCGCAACGATTCATTCCTCCCTAGAGAAAGACAATCCGATGGAAGAAACCGAGAGCAAGCAAACGCTCTATCTGGTGATGGGCGGTCGTGTCGCCGACCCGCGCAGCG
>CAMYIQ010000102.1 GCA_947258465.1 uncultured Erythrobacter sp. | reverse complement strand
CGCTGCGCTCGATGCGGGCCATGCCTATGGTGAAACCGCCGAACTGGCCGGGCCGCTCAAGCAGCTCCATGTCGATCCGGTGCCAAGCGCGCCGGGCCTCTATCGCACCGTCACCGGCGCAGAAGCGGTCAGCCTCGGCCTCGTCGCGGGCGCGCAACTGGCCGAATTGCCGATGTTCTTCGGCGGCTATCCGATCACACCTGCCAGCGCGATCCTCCACCACCTCGCGCGGTTGAAGGAATTCGGCGTCACCACCTTCCAGGCGGAAGACGAGATTGCGGCGGTCTGCGCCGCCATCGGGGCAAGCTATGCGGGCCAGTTGGGCGTCACCTCCTCTTCCGGCCCCGGTATCGCACTCAAGACCGAAGCCATCGGCCTCGGCATCATGACCGAGCTGCCGCTGGTGATCGTCAATTCGCAGCGCGGCGGCCCATCGACCGGCTTGCCCACCAAGACCGAGCAGAGCGATCTCTACCAGGCGGTCTATGGCCGTAATGGCGATGCGCCGATGCCGGTGATCGCGGCGAGCAGCCCGTCCGATGCCTTCGAAGTGGCAATCGAGGCATGCCGCATCGCGGTCGAATACATGACCCCGGTCATGCTGCTGACCGATGGCTATATCGCCAATGCCGCCGAACCGTGGAAGGTGCCCGACCCGGCCGATTTCACCCCGTTCCCGGCCAAGTTCCTCGACCAGCCCAATGACGGCGACACCTTCCTGCCGTACAAGCGCAACGCGAAGGGCGCGCGCCCCTGGGTCAAGCCCGGCACGCCCGGCCTGATGCACCGCATCGGCGGGATCGAGAAGCACGAGCTGACCGGCAATATCGATTATTCGCCAGACAACCACCAGCGCATGACCGATCTGCGCAAGGGCAAGGTCGAGGGCATCGACGTGCCCGATCAGGACGTCTGCCTCGGCAATATGTCGGGCAAGCTCGCCGTGGTCGGCTGGGGTTCGACCTTCGGCCCGATTCACCGCGCGGTCGACAACTCGATCCGCAAGGGAATGGATGTCAGTCATATTCATGTGCGCCATATCTGGCCGATGCCGAAGAACCTCGGAGACCTGCTAAAGGGCTTCGACCATGTCCTCGTGCCGGAAATGAATACCGGCCAGTTCAAAACCGTGCTGCGCGACCAGTTCCTCGTCGATGCCGAGGCGCTGACCAAAACCAGCGGCCAGCCGTTCCAGATTGCCGAACTCGAAGAGGCGATCGGCAAGTATTTCGACGGCGTGGCAGGCAATGCCGGCGGACAGGTTCCGGCCAACGACCAGCAGCTTCCGAGCACTGAAGGAGGTGCAAAATGAACGCACCCGCTAAGATCGAAACCACGCTCAAGGACTGGGAAACCGACCAGGAGGTCCGCTGGTGCCCGGGTTGTGGGGATTACGCGATCCTCAAGGCCGTGCAGCGCACACTGCCGCAATTGGGCGCCGACCCGAAGAACACGGTGTTCATATCCGGCATCGGCTGTTCGAGCCGTTTCCCCTATTACGTCGAAAGCTACGGCTTCCACACCATCCATGGCCGCGCGCCTGCCTTTGCGACCGGTGCCAAGCTGGCGAATCCCGATCTCGATATCTGGCTTGTGACCGGCGATGGGGATGGATTATCGATTGGCGGCAACCACTTGATGCACGTTCTTCGCAGGAACGTGAACATGCAGATCATGCTGTTCAACAACGAGATCTACGGCCTCACCAAAGGCCAGGCCTCGCCCACCAGCCGCGAGGGGACCAAGAGCCCCTCGACCCCGATCGGCAGCTATGACCACCCCGCGAGGCCCGCCGCCTTCGCACTGGGCGCAGGCGCGCGCTTCGTCGGGCGCGGCTTCGACGTGTCGAAGCATCTGCCCGATGTGCTCAAGGCCGCCCACGCGCACCAGGGCGCCGCCTTCATCGAGATTTTCCAGAATTGCATCGTCTATAACAAGGACGTGTTTCACGATTTCGCCGCGCCCAAGGGGGCGGAAGACCAGCAGCTCTGGCTGGAGGACGGCAAGCCCATGCTGTTTGCCAAGGACAGCAAGGGCATCACGCTCAACCGCGAGAAGCTGTGCCTCGAAGTCGTCGATGTGGTCGATGGGGATTGGGAAGGAGCGGGCGTGATCGTCCACGACGTCACCAACCGCTCTATCGCGCATATGCTGGTCGAAATGCCTTTCGGCCCGTTCCCGATGGCGCTTGGCGTGCTCTACGACGATCCGCGCCCGACTTTCGAAGATGCGGTAGTCGCCGAGCGCAAGAAGGCGAGCGAGGGCAAGGATGCCAACCTCGCCAAACTGCTCGGCAAGGGGCAGACCTGGACCGTCAGCGGCACGGCGCAGGATCCGGTGTAATTTGCGTTTCGCGCGAAGACGCTAAGGCGCAAAGAGAGGGTGCGGTTGGAGATCGAGCATCTGGTCAGCCAATGTGTCGACAAAGGTTACCGACTTCATCGGGATCTTGGTCCGGGATTGCTCGAAAACGTCTATGAAGTTTTGCTGTTCGAGAGCCTGCGTCGTGATGGGTTGCGGGTGTGTCGGCAAGGGACGGTCGCAGTGCAGCACGAGGGTATAGTTATCGAGAACGGCTTTCGTTTCGATCTGCTTGTCGAAGACAAGCTACTTATTGAGATCAAGTGTACGGAACGTCATGCGCGAGTGCACGCGAAACAGGTCCTGACATATTTGCGCCTGATGGATTTGCGTATCGGTCTATTGATGAATTTCGGGATGGGCACGTTCAAGGAAGGCGTCCAACGCCTGGTAAACAATTACGAGCGGGCTCGGCGATGATTTGTCCTTTGCGTCTTTGCGTCTTTGCGCGAAACAGAAATGGATAACCTCACCCATTCCCTCGTTGGCGCACTGATCGGGCAGGCGGGGCTTAAGCGAAAGACCGGGCTGGCCATGCCCGCGCTGATTATCGGGGCGAACCTGCCCGATGTGGATGCCGCGTGTTTCTTCTGGCTCGACGGAGTCGAGCATCTCGGCTTCCGGCGCGGGATCACCCATGGCCCGATCGCCTGGGTACTCCTGCCGCTGGTACTGGCGGGTCTGCTCTACGGTTTCGACCGCTGGCAGGCGAAGCGCGGCACGCGGCCAGAGGGGCGCCTGCCGGTCAGTTTCAAATGGCTCTGTTTGCTGAGCTTCATCGCCTGCCTGACGCACCCGGCGCTCGACTGGCTTAATGTCTATGGCATTCGCTTGCTCGAACCGTTCAGCAGCCGTTGGTTTTACGGCGACACGCTGTTCATCATCGATATCTGGCTCTGGGCACTGCTGGGCTTCGCGACATGGTTCTCGCTCCGGCGGGAGAAGCGGGGCGGCGAGTGGCAGAAGCCCGCGCGCGCGGCGATGGCGGTGGCGCTGGCGTATATCGGGGTAAATGGAGCCTGGTCCGAGCACCAGCGGCATACGCTCTACAATACGATGCCCAGTCTCGAGTGCGCCGATGACGAGAAAGTCTGCGAATGGACGGTAATCGCCTCGCCCATGCCCTTCGTCCCTTGGCGCCGCGAGATGCTCGCGAATGAAGTGCCAGCTTGGGCGGTGGTCGCGCCGGGACAAGCCGCGCACCGCGACAATCTCACGCCCATTTCGGATCGGTTTTGCGCTTGGCCTTCTCGAGCCCAGCTCGCCGATGGCGGCTCGCAGGCCGAAGCCTTCCTCTTCTGGTCACGCGCACCTTTCGCCGAACGTGCGCCCGATGGCTCGGTGATCCTCCGCGATGCGCGTTTCTACGACCCGCGCGCCCGCGACCGCTTCTCGGTTGCGCTGCCCGATGTGGAGTGCGCGGAACTTCCCGCCGATTAGGCTCGTTCGAGATCCAAGCTCTCCTCCCTTGAGGGAGGGGCTGGGGGTGGGTGTTCGACACGTGCTGCCAGCGCCGTACACCCCCACCCGGCCTCCCCTCTGAGGGGGAGGGGAAAGTCGAGGCAATGTCCGAACCCCAAATCGTCTGGCTGCGGCGCGATCTGCGCATGGCGGATCAACCCGCGCTTCATGCCGCCGCGCAGGCCGGTCCCGTCATCCCGGTCTATGTCCTCGACGACGAGCGCGCGGGCGATCATGCCTATGGTGGGGCGAGCCTTGTGTGGCTGCATCATTCGCTGGAAAGCCTCGGCAAGTCGCTTGGCCGCCGCCGTTCGCAGATCGTGCTCCGCAAGGGCGATGCGCCGCAAGTGCTCGCCGCGCTGGCCCACGAGACGGGCGCAAGCTGCATCCACGCTATCCGCCATTACGAGCCGTGGTGGAAAGAAGCCGAGGACGAGCTGCGCGATGCTCTGCACGATCTCGGGGGCGAGGACCGCAGGCTATGCCTTTACGACGGCAATTACCTGCTCCCGCCCGGCAGCGTGACCACTGGATCGGGCGATCCCTACAAGATCTACACGCCGTTTTCGAAGGCTATGCTCGAGGTGATGCCCCCGCGCGACCCGCTGCCCGAGCCTGAGACGATCCATTCGCCCGAAAGCTGGCCCGAAAGCGACGATCTGGGCGATTGGGGCCTGCTCCCGACGAAACCCGATTGGGCAGGCGGAATCCGCGACTTCTGGGACTTCGGCGAAGCGGCCGCGCATGAGCGGCTGGGCTGGTGGACGGATGAAGTGGCGGACTATGACGAGGGGCGCAACCTTCCCTCGGACGACATCACCTCGCGCTTGTCGCCGCATCTGCACTGGGGCGAGATCAGCCCGGCGCAGGTGTGGCACAAGCTCAAGGACAAGCGCAGCGACGGGTGGAAAACCTACGCCAAGGAGATCATCTGGCGCGATTATGCGCAGAATGTGATCGACCAATTCCCCGATTACCCGCGCGAGAGCTATCGCGACTATGACGAGCGCAGGCTGTGGCGGAACCCCGATGCGGGGCATTTGATCCGTGAAGATCTCGAATGCTGGCAGAAGGGCAGGACCGGCTACCCCATCGTCGACGCCGGGATGCGCCAGCTATGGCAGACCGGCTGGATGCACAACCGCGTGCGGATGATCTGCGCGAGCTTCCTTGTGAAGCACTTGCTGATCGACTGGCGGCATGGCGAGCAGTGGTATTGGGATTGCCTCGTCGATGCCGATTACGGCAATAACGGCGTCAACTGGCAGTGGATCAGCGGTACGGGCGTGGACAGCAATATGTTCAGCCGTATCATGGCGCCGCTGTCGCAGAGCGAAAAGTTCGATGCGGCGGGGTACATCCGCGAATACGTTCCCGAACTTGCCGATCTGGACGATGGCGAAATCCACGACCCGCCCGATGAGAATCGCGGCGACTATCCGGTCAAGATGATCGGCCACAGGGAAGCGCGCGAACGGGCGCTGGAAGCCTATAAGGCCAGCAAACCGTAGCGGACTTGTCGCACCTTTCCCGGCGGGCCATAGGCAGGGGGATGGAGATGCGGACAGGGCAGCGCGGGCGCGACCTTCTCGACGGGGCGAAGAGCTTCGCGCGCAAGCCCGGCATGGTCGCGCGGCTGATCGCGCCCGGTTTCGACAAGATTCTCGACCGGATCGACGCGGCGCTGGCCACAGGCGCGATTCGTGCCATTTTGCCCGATGGCAGCCGAAAAACGCTTGGCGGGCATTCACCGGGCTTCGAATGCACGGTCGAATTGCGAAGCTGGAATGCGCTGCTCCGCCTCGCCACCAATGGATCGATCGGCTGGTATCAGGCCTGGGAGGCGGGCGAGTGGGCCAGCCCCGATCCGGTTCCGCTATTCGCCCTGTTCATGGCCAATGGCCGCGAATTGGGAAATACCGGCCGCGCGCGCGGGCCATTTCGTCTCGCGGCACGCTTTGCGCACTGGCTCAACCGCAACACTCATGCGGGCGCGCAAAAGAACATCGCCGCGCATTACGACCTCGGTAATGATTTCTACGCCGCCTGGCTCGATCCCACGATGACCTATTCGTCGGCCCTCGATGTCGCCGATGACGGCCTCGAAGCGGCGCAGCGGCGCAAATGGGATGCCCTGGCCACGCGGCTCGACAAGCCCGCCACCGTTTTGGAAATCGGCTGCGGCTGGGGCGGATTGGCGGCCATGCTGTCCTCGCGCGGGATAGCGGTCACGGCGATCAGCCTCTCCGACGCGCAGCTCGCCTGGGCGCGCGAGCGGCATTCGGGGGTCGATTTCCGCAAGCAGGATTATCGCGACACGGCGGGCCAGTACGATGCCATTGCCAGCGTCGAAATGGTCGAGGCGTTGGGGCGCGAATACTGGCCGACTTTCATGGACTGCATCGCGCGCAACCTCAAACCCGGCGGGCGCGCGGCGATCCAGTATATTTCCATGCGCGACGATCTGTTCGAAGCCTATGCGAAGAGCGCCGATTTCATTCAGGCCTATATCTTCCCCGGCGGGCTGCTGATCCGCACGAGCGAATTCCGCCGCCTGGCCGAGCAACGCGGGCTCGCCTGGCAGGACCAGCGCGATTTCGGCCTCGACTATGCCGAAACGCTGAAATGCTGGCGCGAGAATTTCGACGCGGCGGAACGCGAAGGCCGCCTGCCGCAGGGTTTCGACAGGCGCTTCTGCGATCTGTGGCGCTATTATCTGATGTATTGCGAAGGCGGGTTCCGCGGAGGCGGGATCGACGTCCACCAGGTTACGCTGGTGAAACAGGGAGAGAGTGAATGAAGCGTCTTTGGATTTCAACTGCGGCACTGGCGCTGGCAGGGTGTGCGACCGCCTATGATACCGCGCCCGTAGCTGAGGTACCGGTCGCGCCGCCAGCGGTCACGCAGTCCATGCCTGAGCAGATGGCGAGCATGGATCCGGGCGATTCGATCCTGTTCTGGAGCGATGAACGCCGCTCGGCCGCGTTTCGCGACATGGAGGGGCTGTTTCCCGGCCTCGAAGTGGCACCCGCCACCAAGACGCGCGATTTGCCGCGTGCGGGCGAAAACCTTCCCGCAGCCCTGCAGGCCGAAATCCGCGCCTATATGGCGCAAACGCAGGCCGCCGGCGTGATGGCGCTCAAGAATGGCGAGGTGGTGTTCGAGGATTACGGCCTCGGCTTCGGCCCGACCGATAGCTGGACCAGCTTTTCGGTCGCCAAGAGCTTCACTTCGACGCTGCTCGGCGCGGCGATCGCCGACGGGGCGATTGCCAGCGTCGATACGCCCGTGACCGAGATCATCCCCGCGCTTGCCGGGACGGCCTATGAGGGCGTCACCGTCGGCCAAATCGCCAGCATGACCAGCGGCGTTGCCTGGAACGAGGATTACACCGATCCCGACAGCGATGTCGCCAAGATGCTCGCCATCGCGCCGGTCGCGGGTGAATCGCAGGCGGTGACTTATGCCCGCACGCTGACGCGCGAGGCGCCGGCGGGCGAGAAATGGGTTTACAAGACGCTCGAAACCAATCTTCTCGGCCTGATCGTCGAACAGGCGACCGGTCGCCCGCTGGCCGCCTATGCGGCGGAGAAAATCGTCGAACCCGCAGGTTTCGAAGGCGGCCTGTTCTGGATGCAGGACCTGACCGGCGGAAATATCGGCGGCTGCTGTCTTTCTCTGCGCTTGGCCGACTATGCCCGCATGGGCCAGTTCGCGCTCGAAGGCGGCAAGGGCGTCGTGCCCGAGGGCTGGTTCGCCAAGGCCGGTTCGCCCCTGGTCGATTTCGGCGAGCGCGCGCCGGGCTTCGGCTATGGCTATCAATGGTGGACCTATCCCGGCGACACCTATGGCGCACAGGGCATTTTCGGACAGGCGATCACCATCGTCCCCGAAGAGGATCTGGTTGTCGCCATCGTCAGTAACTGGCCGACAGCCACGAGCGACGACCATCGCGCCGGTTTTCGCGGCCTTGTCGGCAAGATCGCCGAAGCGCTGGGCGATTGATGAGCGGGCGGGAGCGGGGCTGCGTCCCCGTCACCCGTCAGTAGGCGCGATAGGCATCGCTATAGCGGGCGAGGATGCTGTCATGCACGATCGGGCTCAGCAGCTCGCTGAAAGCGCAGCCGACCATGCAGTTCTCCCACCAGATCACCTGGGCCTGAAGCGATTCGAGACCTGCCAGGGTAAGCCAACAGAGCTGGCCTTCGTGCATGCGGTTGAGCGCGGCGGCTGAAAAGCCCGAGATCGAGAGGTCGTGAACCACGGTTTGGAACGCCCGCCCGCCGCTTGGTCGCAATTGTCCGGGAATGGTCAACTTGGTCCGCGGGGCGCAGCGATCCTCCTGCGCGGCTAGCGTATAGGGATCCTTCGACTGGTGGACCATTGCGGGCGCCCTTTCCGGGTTCGGTGCGACTCAAATCGCCCGGAGGCAGCCGGGGCGATCCGCCGTGTCTGACCCTACCGGGGTTGAGAAGTCCTGACCGCGCTTGGTTAACCTATCCCTCGACGCGTTCGCGATGGAATCCGTCGAAACCGTCGACCAGCAGTTCCACCAGCCGATCGGCAACGACCGACGGTTCCTTCACCGTCTGCGGGTCTTCGCCGGGATAGGCTTTGGCGCGCATGGCGGTGCGGGTGGCCCCCGGATCGATCAGCGCGACGCGGACCTTGGAAATCTTTTCGACTTCCTGGGCATAGCTTGCGAGGAGGTTGTCGAAGGCGGCCTTGGTGGCGCCATAGGCGGACCAATAGGCGCGCGGCGTCGCCCCCACGCTGCTGGTCAGGCCGATCACGCGGCCCGCATCGGCACGTTTGAGCAGCGGGTCGAAATTGGCCAGCAAGGCCTGCGTCGCGAGGAAATTGACCGTCAACGCCTGGCTGAGCTGCTTGCCGTCGATCTGGGTTACCGGCGTGAGCGCGGGCAGATAGGCCCCCGAAATGACGAGGAAATCGAGCTTGTCCCAGCGCCCGGCAATGGCCGAGGCGAGGCGGGCGATGCCATCGTTTTCGTTGAGATCGACCGGCGCAATCGTCGAGGCTCCGCCAGTTTCGTGGATTGCATCCTCGACCGATTCGAGCGCGCGGACATCGCGCCCGGTCAGCACGACATGCGCACCCGCCGCAGCCAGCTTTTGCGCCGTCGCGGCACCGATCCCCTTGCTCGCCCCGGTGACGAGAGCGAGGCGATTTTCGAGAGGTTTCGTCATCAGGCGACCTGTTCGGATGGGAATGCGAGTTTGTGTTGCTTGTCTTCGCGCCGGGCCATGTCGGTCAGCGAGGTCGGATAATCGCCGGTGAAACAGGCATCGCAGAATTGCGGGCAGGCCGAATTGCGGGGTTTTTCGCCCACGGCGCGATAGAGACCGTCGATCGAGACGAAGGCGAGGCTGTCGGCCCTGATGAATTCGCGCATCGGTTCGACATCCATACGCGCGGCGAGCAGTTTGGAGCGTTCGGGCGTGTCGACGCCGTAAAAGCAGCTATGCGCAGTCGGCGGGCTGGCGACACGAAAATGAACCTCGATAGCCCCGGCATCGCGCATCATTTCGACAATCTGCATCGATGTGGTGCCGCGCACGATGCTGTCGTCGATCAGGACGATGCGCTTGCCTTCCACCAGGGCGCGGTTGGCGTTGTGCTTGCGCTTGACGCCCGCGTGACGAACGCCGTCGCTGGGCTGGATGAAAGTGCGTCCGACATAGTGCGAGCGGATGATGCCCAGCTCGAACGGGATGCCCGATTCCTGCGCATAGCCGATGGCCGCGGGAACGCCGCTGTCGGGCACGGGAATGACCAGATCGGCCTCGACCGGCTTTTCGCGCGCGAGTTCGGCGCCGATGGCCTTGCGGGCTTCGTAAATGCTGCGCCCGTCGAATACCGAGTCCGGGCGGCTGAAATAGACATGCTCGAAAATGCAGGGGCGCGGGGCGTGATCGCCGAAGGGATGGAGCGAATCGATATTCCCCTCGAAATCGACCTTGATCACTTCGCCTGGCTCGACCTGGCGGACGAATTGTGCGCCGACCACGTCGAAGGCGACGGTTTCGGACGCGAACACCGTGGCATCGCCGATCCGGCCCATCTGCAACGGGCGGATGCCCAGCGGATCGCGACAGGCGATCATGCCTTCGGGCGTCATTACGATCAGTGCATAGGCCCCTTCGAGCAGGCGCAGCGCATCGATCAGCCGGTCCATGATCGTGGGATAGCGGCTGGTCGCGACGAGATGGATGATGACCTCGGTATCGCTGGTCGACTGGAAGATCGAACCGCGCCGGACGAGATCGTCGCGCAACACGCCCGCATTCGAGATATTGCCATTATGCGCCACCGCGAACCCGCCACTGGCTAGGTCGGCGTAAAGCGGCTGGACGTTGCGCAGGCCTGCGCCTCCGGTCGTCGAATAGCGCACATGACCGGCCGCCATCATGCCCGGCAGTTCGGAAATGGCTTCCTGACTGGAAAAGTTTTCCGCCACATGGCCAAGCCCGCGGCGGGTGAAGAATTCGGCGCCGTCGAAACTGGTGATGCCGGCGGCTTCCTGGCCGCGGTGCTGGAGTGCGTGGAGGCCGAGAGCTGTCGCGGCTGCCGCATCGGTCGCATTGATTGCGCCGAACACGCCGCATTCCTCGCGCAGCTTGTCGCCATCCTCGTCGAGAAACGGGTGGGTGAGGTTCATCGAAAGGCCTGTCTGCCGCGACTGATCGGGATGGGGGTCCCAATGGCGATGTTACGGCCCGATTACAAGGCCGGTGCGATGGATGGCCCAAGGAAAGACACGATTTCATTGCGCAGCAAGGCGCGGCTGCCTAAACGCCCCTACAACGCACCGCCAGATACAAGGGCTGTCTTGATCCTCTCTCCTTTCGAATGGACCATCGCCAAGCGCTATTTGCTTCCGGGCAAGGGCGAGGCGTTCATTGCGCTGGTCGCCAGCATCTCGATCGGCGTTGTCATGCTCTCCGTCGCCATGCTGGTCGTGGTGATGAGCGTGATGAACGGCTTTCGCGCCGAATTGCTCGACAAGATCGTCGGGCTGAACGGCCATGCCATCGTGCAGGCTTACGGGGGGCGGCTCGACGATTGGGAGAACGTCCTCGCGAGGGTCGAGGAAACGCCGGGGGTGGTCAGCGCCTCGCCCTTGATCGAACAGCCCCTGCTGACGAGTTTCAATGGGCGGGTCGAGGCGATCCTCGTGCGCGGCCATACACCGCAGGATTTGCGGGAATTGTCGACCAAGGCCATCAGCGGGAATTTCGATGCGTTGCAGCCAGGTGCGAGCAAGGTGGCGATCGGAGTACGTCTGGCGGAAAATATCGGCGCGCGGGTCGGCGATACGATCACCATCATCAATCCCCAGGGCCGCTCGACCCCCTTCGGCACCGTCCCGCGCCAAGTGGGCTACGAAGTCGCTGCGATTTTCGAGGTCGGTGTTTTCGATTACGACGGCGCTTTCGTGGTCATGCCGATGGAAGATGCGCAGACCCTGCTGCTGATCGGCGACACGGTCGGGATGATCGAGGTGACGGTAGAGGACGCCGACCGAGTCGGCGAAATTCTCCAGCCCGTTCAAACGGCGGTGCAGGGCAGGGCGGTCGTGTCAGACTGGAAAACCATCAATTCGACGTTGTTCGAGGCGCTTCAGGTCGAACGCGTGGCGATGGCTTTTGCGCTCAGTTTCATGGTCCTGGTGGCGGCCTTCAACATCCTTTCGAGCCTGGTCATGCTGGTGCGGGCCAAGACGCGCGACATTGCCATCATGCGGACCATGGGGGCGACGCGAAAAAGCCTGATGAAGATATTCGTGACCACCGGTTTCACGGTCGGGGCGATAGGAACGGTGGCGGGTCTTCTGCTCGGTTTCGTCATTTTGACTTTCCGGCAGCAGATCGTCACCGGCATCGGCTATCTCACGGGAGTCGAATTGTGGGACCCCCAGGTCCGCTTCCTGACCATGCTGCCATCCAATACCGACCCGGTCGAGGTCGGGATGATCGTGCTGCTGGCGCTGGCCCTCAGTTTCCTCGCCACGCTCTATCCCGCCTGGAAGGCGGCGAGCACGGACCCGGTACAGGTGCTGCGCTATGAATAGGCCGGTCGTCGAATTGAAGCGGTTGACCCGCAGCTTCGAACAGGGCGGCGTGCGCATCGATGTGCTGCGCGGCGTCGATCTTTCGATTCAACCGGGCGAGATCGTCGCGCTGTTGGGGCCGTCGGGCTCGGGCAAATCGACTCTCTTGCAGGCGGTCGGCCTGCTCGAAGGCGGGTTCGGGGGCGAGATCGTGATTGCGGGCCATTCCGCCGAAAAATCGGATTCGCGCGCCCGCACCGTGCTGCGGCGCGAGCATTTAGGCTTCGTTTACCAGTTCCACCATTTGTTGCCCGATTTCGATGCGCGCGAGAATGTCGTGCTGCCGCAGCTCGTGGCGGGGAGACCGCGCGCCGAAGCCGAGGCGCGTGCCGAGCAATTGCTCGTCGCGCTGGGGCTCGGACACCGGCTCGACCACCGGCCCAGCCAGCTTTCGGGCGGCGAACAGCAGCGTGTGGCGGTGGCGCGCGGGCTCGCGAACAAGCCCGATCTCGTGCTCGCCGACGAACCCACCGGCAATCTCGACGAGGCGACGTCGGACAAGGTGCTCGCCGAGTTCCTCGGTCTCGTGCGCGGGGAAGGCAGCGCCGCATTGATCGCAACCCATAACGAACGATTGGCTCGGAAAATGGACCGCATCGTCCGCCTTCACGAAGGTGTGCTTGAATAGCGGACCCCAAGGGCCGTTCGTCCGTTTGTTTGCCAAAGGAGAAAATTGCATGACCGATCATCCGAGCACGTTCAAAGGGGATACCGCCCACAGTGAGGGGATCGAGTGGGACGATCGCGCCAGCCTGCATCGTACCGGCGATGGCGACGGCGTGCTCGATGCGGCCAAGGGCCTGCGCAGCGGCACCTTCGCCGAGCTGATCCGTCACATGATGCTGATGCCCGCCGAAGAGCGCGCCGATTACTATATCGAGAAGGCCGGCGACCGGGAATATCGCGCCGACGAAGTGACCAGCCTCGCCCAGCGGGCCGATTTTCCGCGCTCGTAGGAAAGAGTAGGGTCTCCGTCG
>CAMYIQ010000101.1 GCA_947258465.1 uncultured Erythrobacter sp. | reverse complement strand
GGAAAGCCATCATGCTTCCTGCCACCGGTTCGACGAAGGTAGGCAAAAGGTTACGCGCAGCCCGTCAGTCCGCCAGCAGCCGCTCCATCACCGCGCGCACTTCTTCGCCCATATCCTCGCGTTCCAGCGCCAGCGCCAGCGTCGCTTCGACGAAGCCGGTCTTGCTGCCGCAGTCGAACCGGCGGCCGGCGAAGGTGACGGCATGGAAGGCCTGGTTGCCGATCATGCGGGCCATGGCGTCGGTTAGCTGGATTTCGCCGCCCGCGCCCTTTTCCTGATCTTCCAGCACGCGCATGACTTCGGGCTGGAGGATATAGCGGCCCGAAATGATCTTGTTCGACGGAGCCTGGGCCACGGGCGGCTTTTCGACCAGGCCGGTCACTTCGGTCAGCGTATCGCTCTTCTCCGCGCCCGGTGCGATCACGCCATAGCTCGACACCGCTTCCTGCGGCACTTCGAGTACCGAGATGAGATTGCCGCCGACCTGCTCGTAGGCCTCGACCATCTGCTTCATGCAGCCGGTGCCGCCCCCTTTTGCCGCGACCATCAGCTCGTCGGGCAGCAGGATGGCGAAGGGCTCGTCGCCCACGATCGCGCGCGCGCACCAGATCGCATGGCCCAGGCCCAGCGGCACTTGCTGGCGCACGGTGATCACGTCGCCCGGCGTCGCGCGCGTGGGTTCGAGCACGCCCAGATCCTTGCCCCGCTCGCTCATCGTGTGTTCGAGCTCGTAAGCGACGTCGAAATGCTCGACGATCGCCGTCTTGCCGCGGCCGGTGACGAAGATGATCTGCTCGATGCCCGCTTCGCGCGCTTCGTCGACCGCATACTGGATCAGCGGGCGATCGACGATCGGCAACAGCTCCTTGGGAATAGCCTTGGTTGCAGGGAGAAATCGCGTGCCCAGCCCGGCAACGGGAAACACGGCTTTCCTTATGGGTTTATGTGCAGTCATCTCGGCTCACCTGCTTTATCGGGACGGGTCTGGGAGATGGTACAAACGAAGCACCCCCGGCCGGCGGTTACGATATCGTCGTGAAGCTTGCCAGCGGGGCGACCAGGGGTAAAGCACACTTTCATGGACAAACTCATCATTCGCGGCGGCAATCGCCTGTCGGGCACCATTCCCATTTCGGGCGCGAAAAATGCCGCGCTCACGCTCATCCCCTGCGCTCTGCTGACCGAGGAGGCGGTGACGCTGCGCAATCTGCCGCGGCTTGCCGATATCGACGGATTCCAGCATTTGATGACACAGTTCGGGGTGAGCCACACCATTCCCGGCAAGCGGCCCGACGAATTCGGCCGGAACGTCACGCTCGAAGCGATGCGGATCACCAGCTCGGTCGCTCCCTATGATCTGGTGCGCAAGATGCGCGCCTCGATCCTCGTGCTCGGCCCGCTGCTCGCGCGGACGGGCGAGGCGACCGTTTCGCTGCCCGGCGGCTGCGCCATCGGCAACCGCCCGATCGACTTGCATCTCAAGGCACTCGAAGCCTTCGGGGCGCATATCGAACTGGCGCAGGGCTATGTGAAGGCGATGGCGCCCGATGGCGGCCTGCCCGGCGGCGAGTTCGACTTCCCCGTCGTCTCGGTCGGCGCGACGGAGAACGCCGTGATGGCCGCAGCGCTCTGCAACGGCACCAGCATCTTGCGCAACGCGGCGCGCGAACCGGAGATCGTCGATCTGTGCAACCTGCTGACCGCGATGGGGGCGGAAATCGAAGGTGTCGGCACTTCGGAACTGACCATTCACGGAGTCGACACGCTGCACGGGGCGACCTATCGCGTGATGCCCGACCGGATCGAGGCCGGGTCCTATGCCTGCGCGGCCGCCATCACCGGCGGCGAAGTGCGGCTCGAAGGGGCCGAGGCGGGCGATATGGGGTCCACCATTCACGCGCTGCGCAATATCGGTGTGCAAATCGAAAGCGACAAGAAAGGGATCACCGTCTCGGCCAGCGGCCCCCTGAAAGCGCACAATCTCACCACCGCGCCCTTTCCCGGTCTGGCCACCGATATGCAGGCGCAATTGATGAGCCTGCTGACCCGCGCCGAGGGCACTAGCGTGCTCAAGGAAACGATCTTCGAAAACCGCTTCATGCACGTGCCCGAACTGGCGCGGATGGGGGCCGATATCGAAACCGAAGGCCGCACCGCGATCGTGCGCGGCCCCGTCCAGTTGACCGGAGCCGAAGTGATGGCAACCGATCTGCGGGCTTCGATGAGCCTGGTGATCGCCGGATTGGCGGCTCGCGGCGAGACGACCGTGCGCCGTCTCTACCATCTGGATCGCGGTTACGAGCGGCTTGAGGAGAAGCTGCAACTGGTCGGCGCCGATATCGAACGGGTGGGGGACGATTAAGGCCGCGAGAGGGCACCTTTTTCCCCGCTACGCGTTGGTCGGAAAAAGAAGGAGTTCATTGATATGCTTTTGAAGCTTTTGGCGCTCGGCGGCCTCGGATATGCCGGATATCGCTATTACGAAAAGAACCGTGTGGATCGCAACGGCGTGGCGTTCGCGGAAGGCGAGCCCGACGGCCCGTTCCGCAATGCGGGTTCCGAATCGACCACGTCGCGCGAACCGATGAGCGCGACCGACGAAGCGCTCGACGAAACCTATCCGGCGAGCGACGCTACCGCGAAATACTGAATTCGCCGGTCTAAATCGGCTCAGAGCGAATACGGGGCGGCTGGCGTGATCCAGCCGCTCTTTTCGTGTGTGACCAGCCAGATACGGATCGCACCGGCCAGGCCGGGCGGGGTTTCCGAACGAATGCGTTCGGCATCGATCTGGGCGACCAGAGCGTTGATCGATTGTCCCCTGGTGGCGGCCGCCGAGCACAACTTCTCCCAGAACACGGGCTCCAAGCTGATCGAGGTGCGGTGCCCGTCTATGCGGACGGAGTATTTTTTCGGCGGATGATAGGGAGGCATTTCCATTTCGCGCGCTCCTAGACAG
>CAMYIQ010000100.1 GCA_947258465.1 uncultured Erythrobacter sp. | reverse complement strand
TGCTCGCCGGGTCGAGCCAGACGCGACCGGCCAGCAGCGAAAGGGGAATGGCCAGTAGCAGCAGGGCCGAGAAAATCGGCGTCGCGCGGTTCATGAACCCGATCCTTCGCGCAAGCGGGGGCCTCCACCCAGCGGGCGCCGCGCATGCCGACCGAGGTCCCCGCCTGCGCGGGAACTCACGGACTTTCGAATCTCTGCCAGCCGCCTGGCGGCGCGGATTATGGTCGGCCCGCCGCAATAGAGCAGGCCGGTATCGAAACGCTCGCGGCGCATTTCCGGCAAGGCGTCGAGCACCGGATGGCGCTGGCCGGCTGCGCTCCCCGCCACCAGCAACACCTGCGGGGGCGCCGCCACCACATCCTCCAGCGCGACGTAATCGGCCTGGGAAAGCCCGCGCGAGGGCGCCACATTGGCAAAGCCGGTCCGCACGAGCAGATCGCTGACCAAGGCCTGTTCGCCGGCCACGATCCCGCCCGGCTGCCAGAGCAGGACATCGACTCGCTCGTCGTCGCGCGGACGGGCCTCGGCAAGCGCACGCTCGATCCGCGCCACCAGCCGCTCTCCCGCAGCGCGATTCCCGGCCAGTTCGGCCATTGCGCGCACCTGCGCCGCGCTCGCCATGACGTCCCCGGCAATGTCGAGAGTCACCACTTCGATCCCGAGGTCTGCGAAAGCGGCGCGAGTGGCAGGCGCGAGGAAGCTGCCCGCCACCACCACGTCGGGGTCGAGCGCCAGAACTTCCTCGACCGTCCCCCCCGTGGCCGCGAAGCGAGCGGCGGTGGCCGCCTTCATCGAACTCGATCGCGGGTCTTTGCTGTAATGCGAGATGGCGAGCAGTTGCTCGGGCGCCGCCACCTCGGCCAGAATGGCATCGGAGCAGGGGTTGAGGCTGACGATGGTGGGGCGCTCGCCCTTGGCGTCCCGCGCCGGACCCCCGCCCGCGCACGCCGCGAGCAGCAGGACCAGCGCGAGCAGCAGGCGCTTCACATCCGCGCCCTTACCCCGATGAACGCTCCACGGCCCGGCGAAGCATAGCGTGCGACCGTCTGGTAATCGGTATCGAACACGTTCTCCACACGGCCGTAGATCTCGATCGCTTCGGAAACCGGCAGCGCCGCGCGCAGGTCGAACACCTCATATCCGTCGAGCCGGGTGAAATTGCCCGCATCGTCGAAACTCGGCCCCACCAACCGCAGGTCCGCGCCCAGGGTGAGCCCGAAGGGCGCTTCGTAATCGGCGAACAGCGTGCCCATATGGCGCGGACGTCGGGCGAGCCGAAGGCCGGTGGTGCGATCTTCCGTATCGATATAGCTATAGACAGCCGAAAGACGCAGGCCCGTTGCGATGTCGAAACCGGCCTCGGCCTCGATACCCTGGGCTCTTGCGCGGTCGATGTTGTCATAGGTGCCGAAAGGCCGATCGGCGCAGATACCGCCGGTGACACCGAAACAGGATACGAAGCCGATCAAGTCTTCGCTGTCGCGGCGGAAGGCGGTCAGTGCGAGATGCGTGCCTTTCCCCCTGCTGCCCTTTTCCACTCCGATATCGAAACTGGTGCTTTCTTCGGGTTGCAGCTTCGTATTGCCGTAATTCGACAGCAACTGAAACAGTGTCGGGGCCTTGAACCCTTCCCCCAGGCTTGCCCGCAGGCGCCAATCGCTGCCAAAGCCGTAAGAGACATCGGCCCCGTAGCTTGCATTGCTGCCGAACAGCGAATGATCGTCCACGCGCGATCCGATATGCGCCGCGAACCGGCCCATCACGAAGCCGAGCTGAACATAGGCACCGAAGATGTCCGCCTCGCCATCGGGGCTCAGGCTGGCGGAATAGTCGGTCCATTCCTGCTCCGCGCCGAACGCCACGGTGACGGGCCCGATGGCACGATATTCCCCGCGCAGGCTGAGCCTTTCGGAGCGACCATCGGAGGCGAAAGTGGTCGCACCGTCGGCATCAAGATTGTCGCGCTCGGTGTCCGACAGACCGTAGGAGCCCCTCAGCGTGAGATCGTTGCCGTAATAGGCGAAACCCACATCGCCCCAGAGGCGGCGCGTTTCCTGCGTGTCGAGCGTGTCGGAAAAAGCGAAGGTCGGCGGCGGGAAACCATCGAGATCGAGATCGCCCTCGCTCCAATTGGCATGGGCGAAGACTTCGAAATTGCTGGCCAGATCGACGAAGACCTGGCCGCCCAGGGTAAGCTGTTCGAAGCCGTCGCGCTCCGTACCCGATGCAGCGGTCGAAAAACCATCGGTGCGATACCACGATCCGGTCAGACCAGCGTAATACCCATCACCGCCGATCCCGCCCGCGGCGCTGGTGAATACCGTATCGCGCGAGCCGTATTCCGCATTGCCCACGAAGCCGGTCTCGCCGCGCGTGGAGATATCGACAACCCCGCCAATGGCATCCGATCCCCAGATCGTGCTGTTGGACCCGCGCAGAATATCGAATTTGCCCGCCGTGCCGAGCAGGAGATTGCCGAAATCGAATCCGCCGCCGGGCGCGGCCGGATCGGCCACCCGGACGCCATCGACTAGCACCAGGACCTGCTGGGAATTCGCCCCGCGCAGATTGACCCCGGTAAAACCGCCATTTCCGCCATTGCGGCTGAACGACAGCCCAGGCGTGCGGCGCAAGATGCGCGTGGCATCGGCCCCCTGAACACTATCGATCTCTTCGCGGTCGATAATCGTCACGGCCTGGCCGGTATTGGCGATGGCGGTGCCCAGGCCGTTGGCGGTTACGGTAATCGTCGGTCCGGCGGAATCCGCAAACACGGCTTCGGATTGGTCGACGGCGCCATCTTGCGCCTGAGCGGCCACAGGAATCGAAGAAACAGTCAGGAAAAAGAAGAATTTACGCACAAGAACTCCCATCATAGACGAAGTGCCGTCCATGACGGGAAAGGGCGGAATTGCACCTTTCCGCGTTTGCCACCGGTACACCCCGCCCGCGGCCGAACGACGGTCATGGGCAGGTCTCCTGGCTCCCGGATCGACGCTCCCCCGCCGCCTTCCCGCCCTTCGACTAGCTCAGGACAGTGGCATGTGGCGGGATCGCTCCCCGGTCACAGTTGCGGGGGCAGCGGAGGATTACCCGATCCGCCCTGCGGCGGCCTTGGGGCACCTCCTTCCCTCTTAGGGCCTGCGCAAACAGGCCAACCCGTGACTCGGCGGCCCGATTAGCCTGCGATTTTGCATTGCACAAGATCGGTCTTCGTTAAGCATTGCCGTGCTACAATATCGCGCAAGCCGCATCACCCACCGGCCTCTTCCGCCGGGTAGAGTGCGAAGGCGATGGTCCCAAACCGGGATGGGAGGCCGGCGAACCTGTCGAACGGGCAGCAATTGGGCTATATTGCGGGGCTGATGAAAGGAAGGGCTTTGACAGTACGCGAAAGGAAGGCCGGATCGGCAAGGCGCGCCAGCCGCGCGCCGTCCTCTCGTGCGTCTCGCCTGAACGAACAGCGTCGCAAACGGCGCCAATTGCTGGCTCGCGGCGGCATTCTGGCGGCTGCCATTGCCCTGCCCACAGTGGCCGCACAGGGTCAGTGGTCGGAATTCAAGCAGGCTTTGGGATTGGCCGAAGAACGTGTCGCGCTTACCCCGATGCCGTTCGAGACGGCAGGAGAAAGCTTCCCCGGATCGGCTTTCTATTATCTTGAAGATGCGCCGCGCCTCGCCACCGATCTTTCCGATCTACGGGAGGCGGAGGGGCAACTCGAAACCGTCGAATTCGCGGACAGCCACGGTGCGGGGGCGGCCGCGCAGGCCTTTCGCCAGGCGGGCAGCGGGCTCGACAAGGCGCGGGCGCTGCAATGCCTGTCGATGGCAGTCTATTACGAAGCGGCGAGCGAGAGTTTCGGGGGCCAGCAGGCCGTGGCACAGGTGGTGCTCAACCGGGTTGCGCATCCGGCCTATCCGGCCAGCATCTGCGGCGTGGTGTTCCAGGGGTCGGAGCGCACGACCGGGTGCCAGTTCAGCTTCACCTGCGACGGATCCCTGCAGCGTACGCCTTCGCGCCGGGCCTGGGCGG
>CAMYIQ010000099.1 GCA_947258465.1 uncultured Erythrobacter sp. | reverse complement strand
CTTGCTGGCGATCATGGCGATCGAAGCCGGCAAGACAGGGCATCATGCTGCACAGCGAGATTTTCGCCTCCTCGCGCGAGGGGGCAGGGGCAGGATTCGCCCTGAGCTTGGCGCTGGACGATTGGCGCAGCCTTCCACGCGCCGAGGCTTGCGAAGCGCATGACCGGCGTAGTGTGCTGTGGGTCCAGACACGCGAAGCGGCACGGCGCGTTGGCCGCCCGTACCGCGCGGGTCTGCCCGAAGACCTGCAGGCGCGGATCGTCCATGTATGGGCGGACAAGGCGGAAGATGCTCTCTTCGCCATCGAGGAAGGGCTGCGCTGCCGCGAACTCGCTTTTGTGATCGGGGAAATCGTCGGCAATCCCAAAGCGCTCGATTTCACTGCTTCGCGCCGCCTGACGCTGACGAGCGAAAAGCATGGCGTACCCCTGTTTCTCGTGAGACTGGATGCGGTACGCGATCTTTCCTCCGCCCGGATGCGGTGGGAGGTGTCTCCGGCCCCATCGCCTGCCCCGCGCTGGAACGGTCAGGCCCCCGGAGCGCCGCGTTGGCGGGCAGAGCTGTTCCGCGCGCGCTTGCATGCGCCGGGCGAATGGGTGCTGGGTGAAGAGCAGGGCAGGCTGATAGCGGGCAGAGTGCAGCGCGAAGCATACGAAGCGGCCGCGAACTGGACGGCGGGATTGCGCTTGCGGCACTCGTCATGGCGTACATGAGCGCGCAGCCTGCGGGCGTATCGCGTTCCCGCCGCATCCTGTCGATCTGGCTGCCCGCGCTGGCCATGGATCGCTGCCGACTGGACAATGGGGGGAAGGCAGAGGCCGTTCGGGACGGGCCTTTCGTCCTGATTACGGATCATGCGCATGGCCCCCGAATCGAAGCGGTCAATCGTGCTGCGGCCGCCGCTGGTGCGGTTAAGGGTATGATGCTTGCCGATGTGCGCGCATTGTGCCCCGCAATCGTCACCGCGCCGAGCGATCCGGCCGGCGATCTGTTCTTTCTCGAGCATCTCGCCGTTTGGGTTCAGCGTTGGGGCCCTTGGTCTGCACTCGATGTACCCGATGGCCTGTTGGTCGATGTGACCGCAGTACCGCATCTGTTCGGTGGCGAGGAACGTCTGCTGGACGATGTGTACGAAGCCTTCGCCAGGCGGCGGTTGACCATTCGTGCCGCCATCGCCCCAACCGCCGGTACAGCCTGGGCCATGGCCCATTTCGGACCGGATAGGGCAATCGTCGAGAAGGACGAGGCGATCGAGCGTGCCCTGGCCGACCTGCCAGTTGCTGCGCTGCGGCTCGATCAGGATGTGCTGACCGTTCTGCGCCGCCTCGGGCTCAAGCGCCTGGGCGAAATTGCCACTATCGGCCGCGATGCGATCCAGAGGCGCTTTCGCAATCGCAAATCGCCTGCCGCCAACCCCCTGATCCGGCTCGACCAACTGCTCGGGCGTGTACCCGAGCCGCTATTGCCGGTGATCCCGCAACAAGTGCCGCTGGTTCAGCGCCGCCTGGTCGAGCCGATCCGGCATCGTCAATTGCTCGACCGGGTGGTCGCCGACCTCGCCGAAGACATGGCACGCGATCTCGAGGGACAAGGGCAGGGCGCGCGGCGGCTCGAGCTGGGGTTGTGGCGCGTGGATGGCGAGGTGGTGGTTCGCCGCCTTGAAATGGCCGAGGCCACGCGCGATCCAGAGCATATCGTGCGGCTCTTCGCCGTCCGTCTCGACGATATAGATGCTGGCTTCGGGATCGAAATGCTGCGCCTGCGCGCCAGCTGGGCTGAACCAATGGCGCTGGAACAATCCGATATCGAGGCAGCGACGGAAAGCCGTGGAACCAGTCTTGCGGCCTGTGTCGACAGGCTGACGGTACGGCTCGGTGCGCAGGCGATCAGCCGTCCGGTGCCGTTCGGCAGCCATATCCCCGAGCGGGCGCAGCGGTGGCAGCCGCCGCTCACCCCTGAGCCTGCTTTGCGAAAACAACGCACCTGTTATGCGCGGCCGCTCTCGCTGCTCGACACTCCGGAGAAAATCGCGGTGCTGTATGCGACGCCTGACGGCTACCCGCAGCGTTTCCGCTGGCGGGGACAGGTCCATGAAGTCGCGCGGGTCGAGGGGCCCGAGCGTATCGCACCCGAATGGTGGCGCGAGCGGGGAGGCGCACGGTCGCGCGACTATTACCGGATCGAGGACGAGAAAGGCCGACGTTACTGGATTTACCGCCTGGGTATCATCGGCGACGGGCGCGGCGGTCCGCCCGACTGGTATCTGCAGGGGCTATACGCCTGACGGGAAAGTGCCACCCGACCGCCTGGGCCGGGTGGCAGAGCACTTATTCCGGCGCGACGAGCAGGCGGGTGCCGAGCGGCTGCAAAGAGCGGGCGCTGGGGCCAAGATTGGCTTCTATCGCGGCGATCTGTTCGGCACTGGCGGTCATCGGCGCTTCGGCGACATGCCAGTTCACACCTTCGCTGCACGGCGGCGTGGTGAGAGAACCCATATAGCGATAGACGTCGAGCTCTTCGGGGACCATGTCGTTCACGTCGAAAGACACGGCAGTTCCCTTGCCCTTGCCGACACCGTCGACGATCGTGGTCAGCGCTGGATTGGCCGCGCCTTCCTCGAACATCACGCCCAGCACGCCCAGTTCACCAGCCTCGGTGGCATGCACGAAATGCGCCACCAGCGGATAGCGTTCGCCGTCGACCGCATGTTCGGCCGGCGTATGGAAATGCACCTGAATGAGGTTGAATTGCTTGCCGCCCGAATTCATGCCGAGCCCGGCTGCGAAGTCGACCTGCACCTTTTCTTCGCCAAGCGCGATAGTGCCGTTGGCATCGCCGAAATTGGTATCGAGCTGGACATCGCCGCGGGCATTGGGTGTGCCGAGATCGATGGGTGACTGGTTGAGGCCGGCATCGCACAGCGCATAGGCTGCGTTCACGCTGGCCCAACGTTCGGGGCTGGTGCCGTCACCGAAGTTCCAGTCCTTTTCCGCCGCAGCAAGAGGCGCGGCGGCAAGGCCGAGGATGGTAAGGGATGTGAGATACTTCATTGCATACTCCAGACAGGCGACCAGATGGTCGCAAGATGTAGGTATGCCGACGATCGCGTAAGAGAGAGAGCGGGCCGCCGACGTTACGTACGTCCGACATCACGAGCATATAGACGCTCGCCAGAGGGGCCCGGTCCGTACGATCACTATGCATAAATCCACCAAAAGTTCCATCCTTTGTCATTTGACATTGGCGGAAGGCTGAGTGGAACATATAAGGAACGAATGGCCGCGCGAACTGTCCTTCAAAAGCTCGAAATCCTCGCAGATGCCGCGAAATACGATGCATCCTGCGCGTCTTCGGGCACGGCGAAGCGCAATTCGATGGGCGGCAAGGGGATCGGTTCGACCGAAGGGATGGGCATTTGCCACGCCTATGCGCCCGATGGACGCTGCATCTCGCTGCTTAAAATCCTGCTGACCAATCACTGCATTTTCGATTGTCATTACTGCGTGAACCGCAAAAGCTCGAACGTGGCTCGGGCACGGTTTACGCCGCAGGAAGTGGTCGATCTCACACTGGCCTTCTACCGGCGCAATTATATCGAAGGGCTGTTCCTCTCTTCGGGCATCGTGAAAAGCTCGAACCACACGATGGAGCAATTGGTAGAAGTCGCGCGTATCCTGCGGGAAGAACATGATTTTCATGGCTATATCCACCTGAAGACCATTCCCGAGGCGGATCCGGAAATCGTCCATCAGGCCGGTCTCTATGCCGACCGCGTATCGATCAATGTCGAGCTGCCGACAGATAGCGGCCTCAACCGCCTCGCGCCCGACAAGAACGCTGCACAGATCGAAGGCGCCATGGGCAAGGTGAAGGCCGATCTTGTCGAAGCCAAAGATGCAAAGAAGCGCTTCAAGCATGCCCCGCGTTTCGCGCCCGCTGGCCAGTCGACCCAGATGATCGTCGGCGCCGATGCCGCGACCGATAGCGATATCGTGGGCAAGGCAAGCCGTCTGTACGACAGTTTCAAGCTGCGCCGCGTCTATTACAGCGCTTTTTCGCCCATTCCCGATGCCAGCGCGGTGCTGCCGCTGAAGCGCCCGCCGCTGATCCGCGAACACCGACTCTATCAGTCGGACTGGCTGATGCGCTTCTACGGCTATAGGCCGGATGAAGTGATGCAGGCGACCGAAGCGGACGGAAATTTGCCGCTCGACATCGATCCCAAGCTCGCCTGGGCTTTGAAGTTTCGCGAACAATTTCCGGTCGACGTCAACCGCGCCTCGAAAGAACAGATGCTGCGGGTGCCGGGTCTCGGCGTGAAGGCAGTGGGCAAGATCCTTGCCAGCCGCCGCCATCGCGCCTTGCGGCTCGACGATGTGGCGCGGCTGACGCTGTCGATCACCAAGGTCCGGCCCTTCATCTGCACCGTGGACTGGCGTCCCGTGCTGCTGACCGATCGCGCCGACCTACGCCGCCTGGTCGCGCCCAAGACCGAGCAGTTGGAGCTGTTTGCGGCATGAGGTTCGTTCTTTCCTGTCGTTCGTGTCGAGCGCAGTCGAAACACTCTGCACAAACGCCTCTCGACTGCGCTCGAGGCGAACGGAGGTGCTTGTGATCGCGCTCGATCATGCCGGGCTCGACACCTATTATGTGGTGCATCTGCCCGAGGCGGACGATTTCGATTTCTGGCGGGAGCACGCCCGCGCGCTGGTGCAGTGCGCAGTGCCGCCCGATCGCATCGCCTGGGTGGAACCGGGTGGCAGCGGCGACCTGTTCGCGCAGGGGGAGCGGCATATGCCGGTTGCTCCCGCAGAGGCGAAACCTGTGCGCGCCAACCGCCGTTTCGTGAGCCTTGCGCGTAATGCGATCCTCCATTCCGACCCAGAACGCTTTGCGCTGCTCTACCGCCTGTTGTGGCGGCTACAGGCGAATCCGCGGATCATGGAAGACAAGGCCGATACCGATGTGCGGCAAGTGGAGGAGCTCGCCAAGAACGTTCGCCGCGACAGTCACAAGATGCACGCTTTCGTCCGCTTCCGCCTGGTGGAATCCGGCGAAGAGGAAGAGGCAGGCGAGCACTACGTTGCCTGGTTCGAGCCCGAGCATCATATCCTTCGCGCCAATGCAGGCTTCTTCATGCGGCGTTTTTCCAACATGCGCTGGTCGATCCTCACTCCGCGCGGTTCGCTCCACTGGGATGGTGCCACCATGTCCGAAGGCCCGCCCGCGCAGCGCTCGGATGCGCCGCAAGGCGACCCTACGGAGGATCTCTGGCGCAGCTATTACGCCTCGATCTTCAACCCCGCGCGGCTGAAGGTCGGCGCGATGCTGAAGGAGATGCCGAAGAAATACTGGAAGAACATGCCCGAGGCTGCGCTCATCCCGGAGCTTATCGCGGGCGCGCAGAACCGCGAGGCGGCGATGGTGGAGAAGGGCAAATCGGTTTTCTCCGGCGAATTCGAGGATCGCCCCGATACGCTCGAGGCGATCGACAAGGCGATCCATGCCTGCCGCAAGTGTCCGATCGGCAGGCTCGACAATCATGCGGTGATGGGCGAGGGGCCGCGCGATGCGGCGCTGATGATCGTCGGTGAACAGCCGGGCGACCATGAGGACCAGACGGGCCGTCCCTTCGTCGGGCCTGCCGGAAAGTTGCTCGATCAGCATCTTGATCAGGCCGGAATCGACCGGTGTTCCGCCTATCTCACCAATGCGGTGAAGCACTTCAAATATGTCCCCAAGATCGTTCGGGGCGGCAAACGGCGGTTGCATCAAAATCCGCAAGCGAAAGAGATCGACACCTGCCGCTGGTGGATCGAGAGCGAGCGCGCGATCGTCCGGCCGAAACTGGTGCTCGCCATGGGTGCCAGCGCGGCGCGCGGGCTGCTCGGCAGGACGGTGAGCATTTCGAAAGTGCGCGGGGCTCCGATCCCTCTGGAGGACGGCAGCGAGCTTTGGGTCACCGCGCACCCTTCCTACCTGCTGCGTCTCGATGGCCCCGCGCGCGAGGAACAGGCGCGCCTGTTCGATGCCGACCTCGCGGCGGTGAAGGCAAGGCTCGGGGAGGTTTCAGGGTGAGATGCCCGACAACGACCTCCAGATTCCCAAACGGACGATCGAACTCGATCCGGAAAGCATAGATGCGCCGCCGCGCGGTGCCTTCGTGGAACTCGGCGTGGCCTCCTGCTTCAGCTTCCTTCGCGGGGCGTCGGATGCGGTCGACCTCGTACTCCAGGCCCGCGCGCTCGGCTATGATGCGATCGGGATTGCCGATGCCAACACCATGGCGGGCGTGGTGCGCATCCATACCGAGGCTAAAACGCTTAAGCTGAAGCCGCTTATCGGCTGCAGGGTGGAAACCGTCGAAGGATTGGACTTCCTCGCCTATCCGATCGACCGGGCGGCATATGGGCGGCTGTGCAGGCTCATCAGCGCAGGGCGCATGCAGACACTCGACGGCGAGTGGCAGGAGAAAGGAGCGTGCGACATCAGCCTTGCGATGCTGGCCGCACATGCCGAGGGTGTGCAACTGATCCTCTTGCCGCCGCGCGACCTGGGCGCGAAGTTTGCGATCGAGGTCGAAAGCAACATAGTCCCTTTTTGTCATCCCGGACTTGATCCGGGGGCCCGCTCTTCTTCGAGCGCGACACCGGAAAAAGCGGGACCCCGGCTCGGGGGGCGGGGTGATGTGGAGAAGGTGACAATGGACGGAAGTCTGGCCGACATCCTCCCCCACATCGCGCAGCAACTCCCCACGCTGCGCCATATCGCTGCGGCCTTCCTCTACACCGACAGCGATATCGCCCGGATCGAGCGGCTCGATGCGCTGGCGAAGGCGAACGGCCTTTCCATCCTCGCCACCAACGACGTGCATTACGCGACGCCCGACAAGCGACCGCTGCAGGATGTGATGACCGCGATCCGGCACAAGACTACCGTCGCTGCCGCCGGGCACCTGCTCCATGGCAATGGCGAGCGCTATCTGAAGCCGCCCGCAACGATCGTGAAGCTGTTCGAACGCTGGCCCCACGCCATCGCCGCCACGCGCGCGGTGGCCGATGCCTGCAACTTCAGCCTCGACGAGCTGCAATACGAATATCCGGAAGAAATCTACCCGGACGGTCAGAACCCGCAACAATTCCTCGAAAGCGAGACGTGGAAAGGCGCGCAATGGCGCTACCCCGGCGGTCTGTCCGACAGTGTGCGCCAGACGCTGGAGCGTGAGCTGGCGCTGATCGGCAAGCTCGACCTCGCGCGCTATTTCCTCACCATCAAGGATATCGTCGACTATGCGCGCGGGGTCGATCCGCCGATCCTGTGCCAGGGGCGCGGCAGCGCAGCCAATTCGGCCGTGTGCTACTGCCTCGGCATCACCTCGGTCGACCCGGCAAAGCATGCGCTGCTGTTCGATCGCTTCATCTCCGAGGAGCGCAAGGAGCCGCCCGATATCGACGTCGATTTCGAGCATGAGCGGCGCGAGGAGGTGATCCAGTACATCTATCGCAAATATGGCCGTCACCGGGCGGGCCTGTGCGCCACCGTCATTCATTACCGGCCGCGCATGGCGATCCGCGAGGTGGGCAAGGCGATGGGGCTGACCGAAGATGTCACCGCCGCGCTGGCCAAGACCGTATGGGGCGGGTGGGGGCGTGAGATCAGCGACAAACATGCTGCCGAGACAGGCATGGACGTGCGCGATCCACACCTGCGGCGTGTCCTCAAACTGACCGAACAAATGATTGGTATGCCGCGCCATTTGTCGCAGCATGTCGGCGGGTTCATCCTTACCGAGGGCGCGCTGACCGAGACTGTGCCGATCGGCAATGGGGCCATGCCCGAACGCAGTTTCATCGAATGGGACAAGGACGATATCGAGGCGCTCGGCATCCTCAAGGTCGATGTTCTCGCACTCGGCATGCTGACCTGCATTCGCAAGTGTCTCGACCTGCTTGAAGATCATCACAATCGCCCGCTGACCCTGGCCAGCGTCCCGCGCGAGGACCCGGAAACCTATGCCATGCTGCGCAAGGGCGATTCGCTCGGCGTATTCCAGGTCGAAAGCCGCGCGCAGATGAACATGCTGCCGCGCCTGCGCCCGCGCGAGTTCTACGATCTTGTCATCCAGGTCGCCATCGTGCGGCCCGGGCCGATCCAGGGCGATATGGTCCATCCCTATCTCAAGCGCCGGCGCGGGGCGGAACCAGTGGTCATTCCCGCCCCATCGCCCGAACACGGCCCGCCGGATGAGCTTTCCAGCATTATCGAGCGCACGCTGGGCGTGCCGATTTTCCAGGAACAGGCCATGAAGATCGCGCTCGATGCGGCAAAGTTCTCCTCGCCCGAGGCCAACCGCTTGCGGAAGGCAATGGCAACTTTCCGCAGCCGCGGCATGGTCGACGAATTGCAGGACATGATGGTCGAGCGGATGGTCGCGCGCGGCTATGATCGCGACTTCGCGCAGCGCTGCTTCAACCAGATCCGCGGCTTCGGCGAATACGGTTTTCCCGAGAGCCATGCGGCCAGCTTCGCGCATCTCGTCTATGTGTCGAGCTGGCTCAAATGCCATTTCCCCACAGCTTTCGCTTGTGCGCTGCTCAATTCGCAGCCGATGGGCTTTTATGCCCCGGCGCAGATCGTGCGCGATGCGCGAGAGCATGGCGTCACGGTGCTGCCTGCCGATGTCAATGGGTCGCAGTGGGACTGCACGCTGGAGGAATATCCTCCCCGGCACGGGGAGGGGAACCATGCGCAGCATGCTGGAGGGGCAAGTGGAGATGATCTGGGCAGCCGAGGTCTTGAACAATCGGGGGTGCCCCTCCACCCCACCGCTGCGCGTCGCGGTTCCCCTCCCCATTCTGGGGCAGATAGCGGGCGCCTCGACACCCAAATCGCCCTGCGTCTCGGCTTCAGACAGGTCGACGGGTTGCCGGAAGCCGTGGCGGCACGGCTGATTGCCGAGCGTGAGGAACGGGGGCGCTACGGCGACGTCACGGCGCTGCGGGACCGCGCCCGTCTCGCCCCGGCGCATATCGAGCGGCTCGCGAGCGCGGATTGCTTCGGCTCGCTGCAATTGTCACGCCGTCAGGCTCTGTGGGATGCGAGGAGCATCGTCGGCGGGCCGGACCTGCCGCTTTTCGCCGCAGCGGCGGCGCGCGACGAAGGCGGCGAGGTTTCCCCCACACAGCTTCCACAGATGCCGCTGAGCGAGGAGGTCGTGACGGATTACCAGACCACGCGCCTCAGCCTGAAGGCACATCCGATGGCCTTTCTGCGGGCTGGCCTGGCCGAACGCGGATTTGTGCGCGCTTGCGATCTGCGCACGCGCAAATTCCGGTCCATGGTCCATGTCTCGGGCGTGGTACTGATCCGTCAGCGCCCGGGCAGCGCGAAGGGCGTGTGCTTCATCACGCTGGAGGACGAGACCGGGGTCATCAATCTGGTCGTCTGGCCGGATCTCAAGGAAAAACAGCGCCGTGTCGTGATGGGGTCACGCCTGATGGAAGTGCGCGGGCGGGTGGAATATGACGATGAGGTCATACACGTGATAGCGCATCATATGGAGGATGCGACGCACCAGCTATATCGCCTGTCGGATGATATGCTGAATGCACCTGTTGCGCGCGCCGATCACGTCACATCGCCCTTGCCAGACAAGTTCAATCCGCGCGGCAAATCCGGGAAAGGGGCGGACGATTCCTATCAGCCCGTCGAACCCTGGCAGGAGCCTGCGCCCGGCAATCGGGAATGCGGGTGGCATGGGGGGCACCCGCGCGATGTGCGGATCATTCCCCCGAGCCGCGACTTTCATTAGGACGCGCCCGATGATCGATACCGAAACGCCTGCCCGCCCGATGAACTGCGCTGCGACCCGCCAAAGGATTGACCACAGTGTCGGCGCGATCGGCCCCGTCCTGTCGGTGTTTGCAGTCCTGCAACTACACGGCACCATTCTGTGAAAACGAGGATATCGCGCCGCATCGGCGAATTCACCGGCGACCGGCGGGCGGTGTTGGTGCTTATCGCAATCGGCCTGTTGCTGACGGGGCGGACGTGGCTGGCCGAACATCCCGAACACAATCCATGGGCGCCGCTCGACCTGCGCGATCCGGTGGGCTGGGCGACCGAGACGAAGCTGTTCGCCCTGCGTGACGATATGGCCGAATGCCGTGGCGTGCTGGACCGCAGTGAAATCGCGCATGACGTGCTCGAACCGACCGGCGAGGGAGCCTGCCGACGCGAAGACCGCATCCGGCTGAACAGTCTTCCCCTCTCACCGCGCCCCCCGCCTGTGACCTGCCCTGCATCGATTGCTCTGCTATTGTGGGAGCGGGACGTTCTGAACTCTTCGGCAATGGAAATTTTCGGATCGAAAATTGCCCGGATAGAGCATCTTGGAGCCTATTCCTGCCGTCGGCTCTATGGCCGTGACACCGGTCCGTGGAGTGAGCACGCGACCGCCAATGCCATCGACATTGCCGGATTTGTTCTCGAGAACGGTACGCGTATCGATGTGCTGCGCGACTGGCCGGGCGAGGGCGAGAAAGCACGATTTCTCCGGGTCGTGAGAGACGGCGCTTGCGAAAGCTTCGCAACGGTCCTGTCGCCGGACTACAATGCCGCGCATGCCAATCACTTCCATCTCGACATGAGCCGGCGATGGCGGGGTGTTTGCCGCTAACGCGGCGACGCGCAATCGACCTCGTTCGTTTCCGAGTGGTCGTCGGGCTGCTCGATCCTCCGGCAGGGGGCACGGGAAAGGACCAGCCCGATGCGATCGGTCGACAGGAGAATCTCTTCCTCACCGGCCCATTCGATCAGCGGGCTTGCATGCAGCACGCTCATGGCATCCCACTGGGTCGGCATATCGGCCGAACCGCGCTGCGGTTCCGAAAGCTCTGCGCAGGAGGTGGGGGTAGCGGGAACTGCCGGTCCGGAGGTTTTCAGCAACCGACCTTCTTCGGTATAGCGATACCCGAAATCATATTGCGGACAGCGTGTGTAGCTGACCTTCGTATCGGTGAGGACGACGCGACCCGGCACATCGGTCAGTCCGATGCCGGCCCAGCCATTGCCTTCCAGATAGCGTGTCACGCCGATCAGCCGCCATTCGCCTGCGAGTTCTTCCGGGCGAGGG
>CAMYIQ010000098.1 GCA_947258465.1 uncultured Erythrobacter sp. | reverse complement strand
GGTCTCGGGAGTGAGTGCAGCGACGCTGTTGCGGGTGATGCCGGCCCCGACCTGCCCGAACAGATAATTGCCTGCGGTCTCGATCAACGTATCAACATTGGTCGAAACCGCCGTCCTGATGGCGCCCGTCAGGAGCAGGTCCGCCGCGGCGAAATGCCCGCCATTGGGTCGCCCCGCAAAGGCATTGTGATCTATGTACTTGCGCAGATAGACGGTATCCAGCTCACCTTGGTCGAAAAAGAACTCTGCCTGGTCGTCGATCGATTCCGCGAGCGGCGGGCGCGTCGCGCCGTAGGTCGCGTCATATTTCTGCTTCGCTTTCCACGCCAATTCAGCAGCACTTGGTAGCGAACTGGGTGGAGCCATCGAGAGACCCGCACCACAAAGCAACGCAAGGCGATCGCTCAATAGAGCGTCGAGCGCCTTAGCAACACCGAATTCGAATTCAATCTCATCCATTGAAATTCCGCTTAAAATTGTCTCGCGTGATTGAGGCAGAAACACCAAAACTAAGAAGAACTGCAAGGTGTGTTTTACTCGACCAGCCCATTAATGGCCACGCAGGCTGAATTCGGCGATAATCCCGGTCCTTGAAACCAGCAGCCGCTCAATAGGGTGTTGAGGCCACATTTCTATGCGCGGCGGTGCCCCGGTCGCGTTATATGTCTCGATCTAGGTCACCGTATCGGCCAAAAAAACGGTCGCTTGTGGCCATCTCTAGCACGTCAACCCGCGTATTGGTCCAGAGCGCCACACGCTCCTTTGCGGCCGTTACTTCAGGTAGGTTGGGGACATGAATAAAAGGCAGGTTCAAGTGCCTGAACGCTGCCCCCGAATGGCGGCGATGTCGGCGGGTGTGGCCTCATTCCATGCCGATCTCGTATGGACGTGACCATGACAAGTTCGAGTCCCCGGCGGGCGATTGACCTGCTCCTTGCCGCCATGTTCTGCCAACGTCACCCTGATAGGCACCGGCATAGCTTCATGTACAAGGAGCCGGGAAAGCCGCATGTCCTCTCTGGAGCCGGCTTCGAAGTGAACTATGACCTGCGGGGTTTGCTTCAGGCTGCCCTCTTCATTCGCCGCAATGCTGCATCGCACCTTCGCTCCTTATCGGTCGGCGACGTGGAAAAGGCACTGACCGATTTCATGAGCAGCAATTTCTGGATCCTTGGCGACGAAGCTTGGGACGGCTGCCTCCTGGGTGGCGGGCAAAAGAGCGACGAAGCCTTTTCGACCTTCGTATCTGAAGGCACAAAGAAACGACTGGCAGAAGCGATCCATGCCTCTGACCTGTTTGTTGAACCTTGCCAGTTATTCGTGTTCCCGCTGGTTGTGGTGAATGTCGCTCAAAATTTCGACTGCTCGGCTTTCTTTTTTGTAGAGCCAGGGGGCCTTACATTAGACCGACTACCACCGGGCTATGCCGCTGCCGATGTGCGCTCGGAAAGCTTCCCACCGTTCGCTCGAAGCAATGGGACCGGGCAATCGCCTTCGTCGTGGCTCGGAGTATGGGCGCCAACGAAGGAGACGGCGAGGCGCAATCGGGCTGCGATTCTGGGTGCCCTCGCGCTTCTTCCGCATCGTCATGAACGGTATCTTTTCACGATGCGAAAGGTCTTCGGCGGTTTTTGCGTTTTCGACGGTTCACCGACCATGGTAAGCAGTGAACCTCACACGCCCGCGCTATCGGAAAACGTGGTGATCGGGAGTGAAGATCATTCTTGGCTTTCGGTTCTAGCCGAGAAAATTACTTCGCCGGTCAAGGCCGATCGGCGGTCCATGCGAGCGCTCGAATATTTCTATCGTGCGTGGGTGCCGGACCCGACCCGGCGTTTTCCAACCCTGTTCGGGGCTCTCGATGCGATCTACGGCGACGCCGCCAAAGCGACGCAGAGCGTCATTGAGGCTGTAGGCCCTGTAATGGGCGCTGCTTACGACTATCAGCGCCTAAAGCTGCTGCTCGGGCTGCGTGCCAGCGTAATCCATGGCGGCGCACCGAATGTATATGAATCAAGCGACTATCACCGCTACTATGAAAGATATGAAGAGGACGCGACGCGCGACCTCGAGCTGATTGTGGCTCGATGCCTGCAAGCGGTGATTTTTGGATCAGCGATGCAGGAGCGGCCGCACACATACGCAGAACTTTTCAAGCGGGAGACGGGACGGGATATCTGACGCAGTGGTCAGCGTGAGCGAAGCGACCCCTCATACCTCTTCGTTCCAGTAGCCTTATCAGAGTAACGAGGGGGCTTATGCGTTATTGGCCGATCCGCTGAACGGACGACAGCTTCCGAAGACGCAGTCTGTGGGCTCGAATGACGGCTATGTTGGCGCAAGCTGCCGACATCAGCTTGCGCTACTGGCGACCGCTGCGTTGGCGATCGAGACGAGCGTTGGCCTCATCCAGGCAGGCGCTTGAAGGGCGGTTGAGGCCAGCGACTTCTTGTCTTTGGCCGACAGCTGGCGCGCGGCGACCTGTGCGACGTCAGCCGCTCGAACGGCGCCAAGATGTCGAAGCGCCTGAACCACCGTCCCGGCGGGGCTGCCCGGTGCGATCAGATGCTTGGGCGAAGCGTGGCGAAGATCTACGATGCGCTTTCCCAGCACGACGCGCCGCGAGGGACCATCGGTGAGATAGGTGCTTTGGGCCGGGACCTGCGTCGAAAGGCCGAGCGCGTTCGCTGCCCGCGCGCCGGCGATTTGCACCTGGGAGCCGGTCTCCCTAGCAAGCGCATGTGCTACATCGTCCGGCGCAGGCGACAGTGGCCCGAGCTTCGGATGCAGCTTTGGAAAGTCGTAGAGCCCGCGCGCAAGCCGACGGAGCTGTCCGCCCTTTACCAACCGCGAAAGGGCCTGATCGACAGAAGAGCGAGTGGCGACAATGAGAAAGTCGCTGGGCGTGAAGACACTGCCGCGTCCGCTGGCGCGAACACGTTTCATGACCCGATCCGGGACAGAGGCAGCTACGGTCTTCACGTGTCAGAAAATGAGGTAAGTTTTTCTGAATTTCAAGTAGCGGCGTGCCTTGGTTGGCAGCACCGCTACCCTGACTGCTACGCGGCGGCGCGTTGCTGCTCATCGGCCGCTTCACCGGCATTCGGCGCCGAAGCTTGTTGAAGGAAGCGAGCGAGTGCAGCGCGGCGAGAGTCACGGTCTACGGCGTAGGCCGTTTGCTTGAACTCGATACCGTCGAGCAGGCCCTGGATGTAACCGGCGATCGTGTCAGCGGCCATGATGAGCGCTGTATCGAGCGTGTGAATGTAGTTGCTGGTGACTGAGCCCTTTGAGTGGCCAACCAGAGCAGCGATCGTCACCTCTGTGAAGCCGAGATCGTTTGCGATGCTGGCAAAGCTGTGCCGCAAGACATGAGGTGTGATGTCGGCCAGCGGCGTATCTCTGAATATCTGCTCCCAATGATTTGGAAGGCTTCCGAACGCGTTGTCTTCTCCGTGTCCGGGGAACACGTACGTGCCTGTGCGAGCCTTCCGAATTGCTTCGAGGTATTCGACGACAGGTAGGCCGATCGGGCGGATGGAGCTTCCTTCCTTACTGTCGACCAGACGCAAGCAACTCGCGCTCGTGTCGGCCTCCGCCCAGGCGAGCGTCACCATCTCAGTCCGCCGGCATCCTGTGAGCGCGAGCTGGCGTATGATCTCAACTGATAGCTCGTATTTCTCTGTCTTGGCCGCCTTATCCAATATCTCGCCGAGCAGCCGATATTCTGCCTCGGTCAGACGCCGCGCCCGGACGTTGTCCTTCGGCCGCCTGACACCATGCGCCGGATTTAGATCGATAATGCCAGCCTCGACCGCGTAGGTCAGTATTCCGCCAAAGAGCCCGATGGTGCGCGTCGCCGTGCCCGCTCCACCACGCACGATAGCACGGCCGCGAAGCTTCTTCGTCTTGACGCTGCAACGAGTCTTGCCGGCCATGATGTCCTTCAGGGCCTTCGTGATATCCGCCTTCACCAAATCCTTGACCCTACGCGTACCAAGCAAGGGAATGATGTGACGCTCGATGCGGCCCGTGTCGGAGAGGATGGTGCTGGCTTTCTTGGGGCGGCCTCCCTTGCCGAGGATGAGGCCGGCTTTCAGATCGGCAACGTAGAGGTCACACAGCTCCTTGACGGTGATCGCCTTGCTGTCGAGCTGCTTCTCCTCTGCAGGATCTTCGCCCTGCGCGATCCGTCCCAGCTGCACCTTCGCCTCCTGGCGCGCGCGCTCAGGCGTCCAGACGCCGTGCAATCCGATCGTGAAGCGACGCGACCGCTTGCCGAGCCGATACTGGATCACGTAGCTGCGCTTGCCGGACGCGAACACGCGGAGGCCGAAGCCAGGCAGTTCGTCGTCCCATATGACGTAATCTTTTGGGCGACTTTCGGCTGCGTCGACGACGCGTTTTGTGAGCTTAGACATGGGCTTCCTCCGACCCTACAGCTTCCTCTCGCGTAAGCACCACGTAAGCACTTGGGCGAAAACCGTGGCGGACAGAAGAGTAAGTTCGGCGGAGGAAAAATGCAAATTCTCTAGTGTTTACAGTGTGATAGGCGGTCATCGGCGGCTCCTTGCGCTTTTTGGCGGAGCCAGCGATATTCCCTCCGAAGGCGAAGGTCACAGGTTCGAATCCTGTCGGGTGCGCCACCCCCCCAAATTCTGAAATTCCAACTTAAGCTGCAAGGGGGGGGCTGAGCTGACCTTTCGCTTCTGGCGAGAAGGTCT
>CAMYIQ010000097.1 GCA_947258465.1 uncultured Erythrobacter sp. | reverse complement strand
GGCAGAGGCGGCGACGAAAAAGGTCCGGGCGATGCTCACCCCGGTGTAGGCGAGGAAAACGGTCGATAGCGACACGCCCATGAGTGCCGCATAGCTCCAGAACAGCGTTTTCGCGGTCCTTTCCGAGAAACGATTGACCCCAAATCCCAAGGCAAAGACAATGGCCAGGGGTGCAAAGATGGCGATCCAGCCCAGCACCGTTGGGGCGCCGGTAGCGGAAAAGAAGATCTCGCGAATGCTGGCGGTATTCGCGACCCAAAGTGCGATGATGCCGGTAAGAAGCAATCCGCTCGTCATGTGATTATAGACGCCGAGCATGTATGATCGCAGCCCCGCGTCAAATGTCCCCGAGGGAACCGATTGTGGGGTAGAGGCGCGATCAAGGCTTGTCGCGGATCGGTGGTCTTCCATAAGTAGAATTCCCTTTCTTGCGCGTATCGGCACCTCGCGGCCCGATCGTTAGTCGTGGGTATAGGCAAAGTGCGCCGTGACGGCGGGGACCCGGTGCAATCTTGGCGGCGTATTCTTGGACGGGGACGATTGCATATGCGGGGGGCGTTCGACCTCGATCCCGATCCGGTATTTGATGCCGCGTTGGAATGTCGTGAAACCACCGAAAGTGAGCGCGCCGGCGACGGTCATGGGTTCCAGACGGATCGTTCGCTGCAAACCACCGGGCTCGGTGATATGGGCCCTGACCTTCGCATCGGTTATCCGGGCGCCCGAAGCCTCGTCGAAAACAGCCGCAACGATATGCATGCTGTGCGAACCGGCGGGGACGCCGCCGTGCATCCTCGCTTCGGGGTGGCTCTTGGCGTGGCCGCGCACTGTCGCGGCAGGCACTACGCCCAGATACATCATCAACCCGTCTGCGGTCCTGACACCATCGACCACCCCTGCGTGACTGTTGGTCGGCGCCATGACCGCTGCGAACATACCTGCCGCTGCAACCAGCGCGATTGCTGACCGAATGTGTTTCGAAATCATATCGGGCTCCATCTGCGTGAAAGGTAAGACGCATGGGGAGAACGGAAATTACATCGCGCGGACGAGCGGCATCGGGACTGCGGGGCCCGCAAAACACGGTATCGCTCTTGCCCGCCTGCGCCATGACGCGCTTGGGTCTCATATTACAAGCGATGGACGTTCGCGCCCGAGGCGTGCCGGAATTTCGGCCAGGCTGCTTGCGGCAAACGAAAGGTCGTTCAGTGCTTTTCGGGCGTCTTTATCGTGCAACCACGCACGGGCCTCATACCGCTCCAGATAAATCCGCAATGTCGCACCCCCCGTTCCCGTGCCGGAGAGTCGGTAGACGATGCGAGAGCCGTCTTCGAGCAGGACCCTGATGCCCTGGCGTTCGGCCACGCTGCGGTCGACCGGATCGGTATAGCTGAAATCGTCGGCCATGCTGACTATCGACCCGGCGAGCCGCTTGCCAGCCATGTCGCCGACCTGATCGCGCAAGGCGTCCATCAGCGAGTTCGCCGCGGCGGCGTCCACAGCTTCATAGTCGTGCCGCGCATAGAAATGACGCCCGTAGCGATCCCAATGATCCTTAATGATGCGGTGTACAGGCATGCCGCGAACGGCGATGATCGTGAGCCAGAACAACACCGCCCACAGGCCATCCTTTTCCCGGACATGGTCAGACCCGGTCCCGAAACTTTCTTCGCCGCACAGCGTGATCCTGCCGGTGTCGAGCAAATTGCCGAAAAACTTCCACCCGGTCGGCGTTTCGAAACAGGGAATGCCGAGCTCTTGCGCGACACGGTCGAGCGCGCGGCTCGTCGGCATGGAGCGCGCGACGCCGGCGAGACCGCCGCTGTAGCCCGGGGCGACATGCGCATTTGCCGCCAGCACGGCGAGACTGTCGCTTGGCGTCACGAACATTTTGCGACCCAGGATCATGTTGCGATCCCCGTCGCCATCCGAGGCGGCAGCAAAATTCACGGCGTCCTGCCCAAACATGAAGTCGACCAGGCTCCGGCTCCGCACAAGATTGGGGTCCGGTTTCGCCCCGCCAAAATCCGGCAAGGGCTTTCCATTGATGACGGTTCCGACCGGCGCACCGAGGCGCTCCTCGAGGATTGCTCGCGCATAAGGTCCGGTGATCGCGTGCATCGCGTCGAACCGCATTTTGAAACTGGTGCTCGTCAGCAATTCGGCAAGGCGCTCGAAATCGAACAGCGTCTCCATAAGTTCCGCGTAGTCCGACACCGGATCCACCACCTCGACCTCGGTCTCACCAAGCGAGACCTTGCCCAATCGATCAATGTCGATGTCGGGCTCGTCCACGAAGCGATAGGCGGCTATCCGTTTGCTGCGTGCGTAGATGGACTGGGACAGCGCTTCCGAGGCGGGACCCCCGGTGGAAGAATTGTACTTTATCCCGAAATCGCCCTCAGGCCCGCCGGGGTTATGACTGGCCGAGAATATCAGCCCGCCATCGGCACCGCGCTTACGGATAAGATGTGAGGCGGCCGGGGTCGAAAGCAGACCTTCGCGCCCAACAACGAGATGCTTGTATCCATTCGCGGCCGCCATCCTGATGGCTATTTGGATCGCCTCGTGATTGTAGAAGCGACCGTCTCCGCCGATGACAAGCGTTCGGTTCGCGCCTCCGCCGACCGTCTCGAAGATCGCCTGCAGGTAGTTTTCGAGATAGTGCTGCTGCCTGAATATAGCGACCGGTTTTCGGAGCCCCGAAGTGCCTGGACGTTGATCATCGTAGGGGCGCGCGGGCATGGTCAGGACATTCATCTGCGATCCTTGTAAAGCGGCGTTGAACCTGGAGCGGACAAGCGCTTTCCTGGAGTGCTCGCTTTCACCGCGCTAAAGCCCCGCCAGTGCCAGCATTGCTGACCCGCCTTTTTCAGCCTCGTCGGCGTGCAGGCGCATCATGGCAAAGAGCTCACGGCCCAGCCCTTGTTCTTCCGGCGGCGGCAGAGCACATTCGCGTTGGTTCCATTCTTTCTCGTCAACTAGGGCTTCTATCACGCCGTTATTCCCCGACAGGCGCACCACGTCGCCGTCGCGCAAGCGCGCGAGCGGACCACCAGCATGCGCTTCGGGCCAGACATGGATTGCCGCGGGCACCTTGCCCGAAGCACCCGACATGCGCCCGTCCGAAACAAGCCCGATGCTGAGCCCGCGGTCCTGAAGGACGCCCAAAGCTGGCATGAGCTTATGCAGTTCGGGCATCCCGTTCGCGCGCGGCCCCTGAAAACGCACGACGATCACCATGTCGCGGTCGATCTCCCCCGCCTCGAATGCGCGTAGCACGTGATCCTGGTCCGGGAAGATCCGCACCGGCGCCTCGATTGTCCAGCGTTCGGGGGCGACTGCGCTCGTCTTCATGACACAGCGACCGAGATTGCCGGTGAGGAGCCGGATCCCGCCATCGAGCGAAAACGGCGCCTGAGCGGTTCTCAAAATGCTTTCGTCGCGGCTTTTTGTTGCAGCGCGGCGCCATACAAGTTCATCACCATCCAATGCCGGCTGCATTGCATAGGCGCCAAGATCGTCCTTCCAGACGGTCAGGACATCTGGGTGAAGCAAACCTGCATCGAGGAGTTCGCGGATGACAAAGGCCATTCCGCCTGCCGCTTGGAAGTCGTTCACATCGGCAGCGCCATTCGGATAAATCCGCGCCATGAGCGGAACGACCGTGCCCAACTCCTCAAAATCGCTCCAGTCGATCTCCAGGCCAGCGGCACGGGCGATGGCGGGCAGATGAATGGTGTGGTTGGTCGAGCCGCCGGTTGCGAGCAGGCCCACGGCAGCATTGACGATCGCCTTTTCGTCGATGCAACGCGCTAGCGGACGGTAATCACTGCCTTCAGATCCGATCTCGGCAATCCTGTGCACTGCCGCGCGCGTAAGTTGCTGCCTCAGCTTCGTGCCAGGATTGACAAATGCAGCGCCCGGCACGTGGAGGCCCATCACCTCCATCATCATCTGGTTGGAATTGGCGGTACCGTAAAAGGTGCAGGTGCCGGGGGCGTGATAGGAGGCGCTCTCGGCTTCGAGCAGTTCGTCATGCCCGATCTTTCCTTCGGCGAAGAGCTGGCGGATGCGCGCCTTTTCCCGGTTTGGGAGACCTGATGGCATCGGCCCGGCGGGCACGAGGATCGCAGGCAGATGTCCGAAACGGAGCATGCCGATCAACAAGCCCGGCACGATCTTGTCGCAGATACCGAGCAAGAGTGCGCCTTCGAACATCGCGTGACTGAGCCCAACCGCAGTGGCGAGCGCGATTGTATCGCGGCTGAACAGCGAGAGCTCCATGCCGTCCTGCCCTTGGGTGACGCCATCGCACATCGCCGGTGCGCCGCCCGCAACCTGCGCTGTCGCGCCGACCTCGCGGGCGAAAATCTTGATTTGCTCGGGATAGCGATAATACGGCGCATGCGCGGAGAGCATGTCGTTATAAGCGGTGACCACTCCGATATTAATCGCCTTAGCACCCGCGATGGTCTGCTTGTCCTCGCCCGATGCGGCAAAAGCGTGCGCCAGATTGCTGCATGAAAGCGCGCCGCGGCGCGTGTCGGCATCCCGCTGACGATCAATGAAGGCGAGATAGGCGTCGCGTCGCCGCTTCGAACGGTTGGCAATACGGGCAGTAACGGCTTCGACGACAGGGTTCATGCGCGGTCCCTCCGGGACGTTTGGGGAATGCCAGTAGTCGTGGCGCGCGCTGCCTGACTGTGCATTTCCCTCATTGTTGTTGCTCGCTTTGACGGCGCGACTGGATGAGGATTTGAATGGTCAGCAGGAGGGCCGCTGCAAGGAAGATGGCTGCCGGAAGAGGAATATCGCCGAGCACTCGCGGACCCCGATCGGCCAGCATCAGCGCTGCCGAGGCGAGGTAGCTGCCGAGCGCGGCAATTGCCAAGGCGACCTGCCTGACAGCATGGCCAAGCCCGTTTCCAGGGGCGAGAGATCCGCTCGGATGCCCCGCCGCCCCGGCGGCTTCCCTTTGTAGCCACCCGGCGCCGATTGTGGGCGCCCGCCGGACCAATCGGGCGATTTCCCATTCGAGCCGGGGGGTATGGAGATTGCCGATAGCCGCGCTGCGTCGCTCTGCGAGCAACCGGTTTCCGGTCGCCTGCAGAACAAGCAGCAGGTCCGCCTCGGGGTTGAGCTTACGCAGTGTGCTTTCCGCCGTAAACACAGTGCGGACCAAGGCGGCCAGATGCGGCGGCAAGCTGAGTGTCCTGTGCCCCGACAGGCGTCCGATATCGATCATGGTCTTGGCCAGAGACCATTCCGTAATGGCGGCGCCCTGCAGGTCCGCCAGAATACCGTCAACTCCGCGTGTCATCGTCGCGCGGTCGGCGTCGACCGCAAGGATGCCAAGGTCGACCGCGGCATCGGTGAGCCATTCGGAATCGAGATGGACGAACGCTGTTACAAAACCGAGCAGAGCCTCGCGGGTGCGAACGTCGAGCCTGCCAACGGCTCCGAAATCGTGCACGCACAGACGCCCGTCAGACATAGTCAAAAAATTTCCCGGATGCGGGTCGGCATGAAAGGCACCAAGAACGAAAAACTGTCGCAGATAGAAATCGATGAAAGTCTCGGTGAGCGTATTGTCACGATCGAGCGCTGCGTGCTCATCCAGCGGCGCGCCCATGCTGCGCTCCTGCGTAATGACCAATGTCGTCGACAGTTCATCGACGACATTGGGAATGTATATCGTCTTGGAATCAGCGAAAGCGCGGGCGAACAGGCGAATATTGCGTGCTTCCAGCGTCAGATCGGTTTCTCTGCGCAGATTGTGCGCAAGCTCCTGCGCGACCGCCGCCGCACGATGACGTCTCAGCGCAGGTATGACGTGCTGAAACAGATACACCAAGGCGAGCAGGATACGCATGTCTCTCGCAATTTGCTCGCCCACTCTGGGGCGGAGAACCTTGACAACCACCTCGCGTCCGTCATGCAGCCGCGCCGCGTGGACCTGGGCTACCGATCCCGCAGCCAGAGGGTCCCGCTCAAAACCGGCAAAGACCGTTTTGGTGTCCGCAGCCAATGCCTGTTCGATGATCCTTATTGCTTCGTCGGCAGGGAAAGGAGCGGCCTTGCTTTGCAGCTTCGAGAGGCTCGCGGCCCAGTTCGCATCCAACAGATCGCGCCGCTCGCTCAGCGCCTGTCCGAGCTTGGTGAAGGTCGGGCCGAGATTTTCGAGACGCCGCGTCGTCCTTTGTGGAAGCGTGGTCATGCGCCGACCGAACCCCATCCGATTCAGCATCATTGCGCTCAGCACATCCAGTAGGAGCCGGGTTGCTGCCCACATGATCTGAATTCCCCGGATTATCATAGCCCGCCCTGACCTCTCGCGTCCTCACCATGATTGGACGCTCGAAACGCGGGTGGATTACTGTGCGGGGCTGACCCGAGAAGGAGAACCCGCGCGGCGAAGTTGCTTCACTGACCGAGGGGTATTGCCACCCAAGCTCTGCTCGCCGGTGGCGCCGTTTGTAATCAAGCGCTGCCAAAGGCGTCCATTCTCTACGCATTGACGATATTATTCGTGGCCGCGTCGAGCGGTCGCCTTTGCAAAAACTGGAGCTGGGGAGACCCCATGAAAAATGCGGAAATGATGGCGCAGCTTGTGGGTGGTGCCGGTTTTGTCGCGGCCCTCGACCAGTCCGGCGGCTCGACACCTGCTGCCCTTCAGGCCTTCGGCATCGGCGCGGACCGGTATTCCGGCAAGGATGAGATGTTTGCGCTTATCCATGAATTGCGCGTGCGGATCATGAAAGCCCCATGCATCGATGGGCGAAGGGTGCTTGGCGTCATCCTTTTCGAGCGCACTATGGATGCGCAGATTGACACCGTACCGGTGCCAGAGTTTCTCTGGCGGCGGGGGATCGTGTCCTTCGTCAAGATCGACCAAGGGTTGGAGAAAGACACGGGCGGCGTCCAGCTTATGAAACCCATGCCGGATCTCGAAAGTCTGCTGTCTCGGGCACGCTCAAGGGCCGTTCTTGGCACCAAGATGCGTTCGGTGATCAACGTCGCATCGCACCAGGGGATCGGCGACGTCGTGCGCCAGCAATTCGAGCTGGCCAACCATGTCCTTGACCAGCGACTTGTGCCGATTATCGAACCGGAAGTGAATATCGCAAGTGCAACGCGCGAAGAGTGCGAGAGAATCCTTCTTGCCGAACTCAGCAATGCGCTCGATGGGCAAGCCTATGGCCGCCGTGTGGTACTGAAACTCTCGCTACCGGTTTCGGACGGGCTTTACGCGCCCCTCGTTGCCCATCCCAGCTGCGCGCGGGTGCTCGCCCTTTCGGGTGGGCTCTCCCAGGATGCCGCTTGCGCCGCACTCGAAAGAAACCGCGGGATGATCGCGAGCTTCAGCCGGGCTCTGCTGCAGGATTTGCGGGCACCTATGCAAGATCAGGAATTCAACGACGTGCTCGGGAGCGCCGTCGAGCGCATCTACCGGGCTTCGACAGTCAAGCGTTTGGCCGATCGATAAATCACCAGTCGACCAGGTCGCATGTCCGTTCTGCCTATTCCGCTCTAATGCGCGAGAATCATTGGAATCGGGCTTTGCAGGATCATCTCCTGGGTTACCCCACCGAGTATTGTTTCCCGGATACGCGAGTGCCCATAGGCACCGAGCACGATGTAAGCCGCTCCAAGATCGTTCGCCGCAGCCACCAACGCTTCAGAGATCGATGCATCTTCGGCGGGTTGCCGCCGGGTCTGCGCTTCGATGCCGTGTCGTGCAAGATATTGCGCAAGTTCGTCCGGCGACGAACCTTCTTTGTCCTCGCTGACGGTTACGATGTGGACCTCAGCAGCATCGCGCAAGAGTGATCGGCTCAAGCGAACGGCATGCCCGGCTTCGGCGGATCCATTCCACGCAATGATCGCGTTCCCCCTAGGCGCGAACCGCTTTCCCTCGAGCGGTACGACGAGCGAGGGAGACTGGATATGAACGACGAGATCGGCGGCGAGCGGCGCGGCTCGCGGCAGAACGGCATCTTTCTGCTCAGGCTGACTAATGACCACCAGATCGGCCAGCGTCGCGTGCGCAGCCAGCGCCTGTCCGGCGGAACCCTCGACGCGGCGCCATTCCCACTCAACGCCTTCTTGCGCCAGGCGGCTCTCGATCAATTGGCGGTCTTCATTTTCCGCATCGCGAACCGATTGCAACGCTTCAGGCGAAATATAGCTTGCACCATACGGATCACCGATAAAGACATAGGAATTCCAGCTTGTGGCTTGCAGACAAATGAGGAAGCCCTTGTGATCTCGCACGAGATCGACCGCAGCGGCCAGGCGGCTGTCCTGTCCGGCGTCGCGATTGACGTGCAGCAGCACTGTTTTCATTGTCTCATTCCTTTCCTGCAACCTCGCAGTGTCCGGCAAACCGCCCGGAGCTCCGATGGCGTGTCGCATATCAGGCCAATCTTTTTTGCAGATGCGTTGCGTTCGCCCCCGCGGGACCTGACCCAAAAGGACGCTGGAAGGCCGCGCGACTTACACTTTTCCGCACTTCCTTTCTCTATGGGATGGCTGCCATGTAAGCCTTCGCGCGCCGTTCCGTCCCTAATGGAGGGAAGTGCGCGCAGTTGAGCCGCGACTTCGCACCATTTCTGCAGCAAGGAGCAATAGTCGTATGTCGGTTCCGCAAACCCTCGATGATCTAGGCGAAATCGCTGGCCAAGTCGCGCTGGTCCGGGTCGACTTCAATGTTCCGATCGGAGAAGACGGCGCGGTCGGTGATGATACGCGCTTGCGAGCAAGCTTGCCAACGGTGATGGCGCTCAGAAGGCGCGGCGCGGTGGTCCTCTTGCTTTCGCATCTCGGGCGGCCCAAAGGAAAACCGACCGCGGCATTTTCGCTCGCGCCGGTCGCCCAAGCCTACAGCTCCCTGCTCGGTGACGAGGTTCATTTTCTCGAAGACTGGACAGGCGCGGGAGCGAAGCGCGCGGTTTCCGAGCTGGAGGCGGGCGATGTTGCTCTACTGGAAAACACCCGTTTCTACGCAGGCGAGGAAAGCAACGGTCCCGAGCTTGCAAGCGCGATGGCCGACCTTGCGGATTTTTATGTCAACGATGCGTTCTCGGCCTCGCACCGGGCGCATGCATCGACGGTGGGTGTAGCAAGACTGCTGCCGAGCTATATGGGCCGCGCCCTGCAAGACGAGCTCGGGGCGTTGCAAGAGGCGATCGGGCACGGGCGGGAACCTTCCACCGC
>CAMYIQ010000096.1 GCA_947258465.1 uncultured Erythrobacter sp. | reverse complement strand
CCGCAAGACGTGCCACACTATTCTCGACGATAATCACGGCCCCATCGACGATCAGACCGAAGTCAAGCGCGCCCAGACTCATCAGATTGCCTGACACTCCGAGCCGGTTCATGCCGATCGATGCCATCAGCATCGAAAAAGGGATAACCAGAGCGGCGATAATTGCGGCGCGTATGTTGCCGAGCAAAAGGAACAGGATGGCTATGACCAGCAGCGCACCCTCGACGAGATTCTTCTCGACGGTCGCGATCGTTGCATCGACAAGAGACGAACGATTGTAGACGATTTCGGCTACCACACCTTGCGGCAGGGAGGTGCGGACTTCATCAAGCCTCTCAGCGGCCTGGGCTGAAACAGTGCGGCTGTTTTCTCCTGCCCGCATGAGGACGGTACCAACCACAGCCTCGTCGCCATTCAGCGATGCAGCCCCGGTTCTGAGATCACCGCCAATGCTGACCGTTGCGACATCTCCCACGCGAATGGGAACGCCTTCACGTGTAGATATGACTGCTTGCTCGATGTCCTCGACACTGCCGAGCCGTGCATCGACACGAGCCAGCAGGGCCTCTCCTGATCGCTCGACGAAATTCGCGCCTTCGGCAAGGTTGGCGGCTTCCAGCGCTTCGATCACCTCATCGAATGAAAGCCCGTAGCCTGTCATGCGAGCAGGATCGGGCTGTACGAGATATTGCTTTCGGAAACCCCCGATGGAATCGACACCGGCGACGCCATCGACCGACCGCATGAGTGGAGCGACCACCCAGTCCTGAATGGTACGCAGATAAGCAGCCTTAGCGACATCGCTATCGAGCCTGTCACCGCGTTCGGTAACGAAGCTTCCGTCGGACTGCCAACCGACCGCATTGCCCTTCGGTGCTTCCTTGCCCCCCGGATGCTCGAACTCGATCGTATACATGAGCACTTCGCCCAGACCGGTCGAGATAGGTCCCATTACCGGTTCTGCTCCTTCGGGCAGCGAAGCGGTGATCGGCGTCAGGCGCTCATTGACCTGCTGCCGCGCGAAATAGATGTCAGTACCTTCTTCGAAGATTGCAGTAACCTGGCTGAACCCGTTGCGCGAAATCGAACGGGTCATTTCCAGACCATCGATCCCGGCAAGACCGGTTTCCACCGGATAGGTTACCTGCGTTTCGACCTGGGAGGGGGAAAGGGCGGGCGCTTCGGTATTGATCTGCACCTGAACGTTCGTAATGTCGGGTACGGCGTCAATGGGAAGCCGAAGAAGGTTCATCACGCCATAGATGGCGACACCGATCGTCAAAACGACCATGGCCCAGCGAAAACGCACGGCCATGTCGAGGATCATGCCGATCAGGCCGTGGCGGTGCGAGTGCTCCGTTTCCTGCATGCGATCAGTGTCCATGTTCGGCTTCCTCTTTTTCGAGTTCGGCTTTGAGCAGGAAGGCATTCTCGGTTGCGATCCGCCAGTTCGCTTCGAGACCGGATTCGATCACCACGCGGCCTCCGGAACGTGCGCCGGTCACCACCGGACGGGTCTGGAAGCCGCGGCGAGTGCGCACGAAAACCACTTCCTGGCCGTCGAGTGACTGCACCGCGCTTTCGGGCACCGACATGCGGCCCGTGTCGACCTCGCCCGAAGGCCGGATGCGCGCTTGCAGGAAGGCACCTGGTTGAAGACCGGGGATGGACCGCGTGAGCGAAAGGACTGCCGTCGCGCTGCGGCTCTCAGGATCGAGCGATGGCGTGACGGAGCGGACCCGCGCTCCGATCTCGCGGTTTTCTGCAAGTTCCAGCGTGGCTTCATCGCCTGGCTGAATACGGCTTGCTTCTGCAGAGGGGAGCGCGACTTCGATCTGCATCGCATTAGGATTCACGATTTGGTAGAGTTCCTCTCCCGCATCGACAAACGAACCAAGGACAATAGGCGCCGCCGTTACCCGTCCTGCAAGAGGGCTGGTAACCGCCAAAGACCGACCGTCGCCACTCACGCCCGCTGCCGCAACCGCTGCCTGCGCGCGGGACAGTTCTGACTGGGCGACCTGGAGATTGGCGCGCACCGCTTCGAGATCCTGCCGCGCCGTAACATTGGCTTCGAAAAGCCGGCGTTCGCGCTCATAGGCGGCTGACAATTCGTTGACGCGCGCGCGCGCCGCGCTCAATTGCGATGCCAAAGCTGCCGCTTCCGCACTTTCGATACGCGCAATGGTTTCACCCTGCCGGACGTAATCACCCAGCGTTTTTTGAACGCTCCGCACCACGCCCGCCGCTCGCGCATCGATCCGCGCGCTGCCTGTGGGGCTAGCGGCGATTGTGGCTGGGAACACTAGCTCTACCGCCGAGCCCTCACCAACGGTCTCGACCATGATTTCGGAGCTTCGAATCTGCTCTTCGCCGAGTAGGACCAGTCCTTCCGGGAGATCGCTTTCTTCGGTTTCCTCTTCGCTGTGCGGTTCTGCGCCGTTGTCCGGCCACAGCATTACAGCAGCCGCAAAAACAAGAATGATCAGGCCGATCAGTACAGCCAAACGCTTACGGTTCATGGGTATTTTCCTCATTGGGCGCCAAGCCAGATCAACTGCGCCGCCAGGCGACCGCGATCTTCCTGGGCTTGGATCAAGGCTTCTCGGATTGCATCGCGGGCTTCGGCCGCAGCCAGAACCTCGATCAGCGGGAACCTGCCGTTGCGATACCCAATCCGGACGAGGCGCAAGGCTTCTTCCGCTTGAGGCAGGGAGGTTTGGGACAGAGTCTCTACACGAGCCTCGGCGGCGAGAAAGCGGCCGCGCGCCTGGGTTACTTCGAGTTCGAAATCCGCGCGGGCGACAGCCTCGCGTGCGGAGGCCGCGCGGAAGCGGGCCTCGGCAGCGGCGATGTTACCCTGATTGCGATTGCGGAAAGGAAGGGGAATCGAGACGCCCACTAGGAAGGCTTGATCCCTGCTTTCCTCGAACCGCCTGACACCGGCGGAGATGGCCGGATCGGGAACACCCAAAGAGCGCTCCCTGTCGATCGCAGCGTCCGCCGCCTCGCGTTCGGCACGCGCAACTTGGAGACGCAAAGCAGAAGGCGATGCAAGAAGCATCGCAGGAGGTTCGATCCCGGGAAACGCCGATGGCACGTCCGGGGGAGGGGACGTTTCACCCCAGAGCGCCACCAACGCGCTCCGCGCCGCTATCTCTGAAGCTCGCGCGGCTTCAAACTCCGCCTCGGCTTCAGCAAGGGCCGCTTCTGCACGAAGCGAGCGCAGCGGCGGCTCGCGGCCAACTTCGACAAGCAGGCCAGCTATACGCGCGAGTTCGCGATTGCGTTCGACTACGTCGCGGGCAAGTTCCAGTCGCGCAGCTGAAGCGACCGCCTCGATGTAGCGTTCGCGCACCATGCGACTCAGCTCAGCGACCGACAATTCTCCAGAAAGCATTGCCACGCGCGCCTCGGCCTCGGCCGAGCGAATGCGTGCGCCCCGCTTGCCGCCTAGCTCGAGGCGCTGACTCAAAGACAACGTATATTCGGTTGCTTGCAGCCCTGAAAAGGCACCGCTTCCTGCGATGTTCTCCGCTTCAAAGGCAAGCTCAGGATTTGGCCGAAGCCGTGCCTGATCGATAAGCGCGCGTGCCGCGTCCGTTTCGGCCTGCGGCCCGATCAAACGCGGATTGTCTGATTGCACCTGCGCGCTTTCGTCCACACCCGCACGCGCGAGAGCTTCGTCGAGCGTCAACACGGCGCGATCTTGTGCACGCACCGCACCGGGCAGTACTGCGAGGCTCAGCCCTGCAAAAAGGGCGCCTCGCCAAATAATGGCAAACATGAATTGATTTTTCCTCTACTGACATGCCGAATGCGCGCCGACATTGCGGCGGCAATACTGGACGTCAGATTCGAGGAGGGGGCGTCAAAATCGCTTGCTGGACTGCAGTCAGGCCGACGGGTTCGAAGAAATGCTGTGCACCGGATGAACGCTCACCGGCCCCGATATCCGCATTACCTGCAAACTGGACTCCATGAT
>CAMYIQ010000095.1 GCA_947258465.1 uncultured Erythrobacter sp. | reverse complement strand
GTTTCACGACCTGCTCGGCGCTGTCCTCGCGATCCCCGAAGCGCGGGCATGGGTTCTCGACCGGCGGATCTCAGAGGATCAGGTCGGGCTTGGCATGCTGAGCGAGCTACGCGCCTGGCTAGACGAAATGTCACCCAGCCAGCTCGCCATACACCTGATCGGCGGCATTGCCGTTCATGAACTGCCCTTCAAGGCGCATGACATGTTCGGCAGCTATCTCGGCCCGGACGGGTTCGTCATCCCGCCGCTCCCGAACACGCAGTTCCCCCGCGACAACAGCTGCTGGATCGGCAACGGCCTTACCCTGAACCCAATGTTTTGGCCCGCGCGGCGGCCGGAGACGCTGCTTGTGGCGGCCGTCTACAAATTCCATCCGCTGTTTGCGAGTGAAGATTACCAGATATGGTGGGGGGATCCGGACACTGACCATGGCCCGGCCACACTCGAGGGCGGCGACGTCATGCCTTGGGGCAATGGCACAGTCCTGATCGGTATGGGCGAGCGCACCTCACCGCAAGCCGTGGGTCAGGTCGCTCGCGCGCTCTTCCGCGGCGAGGCGGCACAACGGGTTATTGCCTGCCAGCTACCGCGATCGCGCAGCGCCATGCACCTCGATACGGTTTTTTCCCACTGCGAGCGCGATGTTGCGACCGCCTTCGTCGAAGTGTGCGATCAGATCCAATGCTACAGTCTGCGGCCCGGAGACAGTGCTGACCAGATTGATTTTCGCAAGGAAGAAAAGCACCTCTTTACCTTGGCTGCGGAGGCGCTGGGCCAGAAGAAACTGACCATCGTCGAAACCGGGGGCGACGCCTATGCGCAGGAACGCGAGCAATGGGACGATGGGAACAACGTCGTCGCGATCGAGCCGGGCGTCGTCGTCGCCTATGATCGCAATACGTCGACCAACACCTTGCTGCGCAAAGCCGGCATCGAGGTCATCACGATCCGAGGCTCCGAGCTCGGGCGGGGTCGCGGTGGTGGCCACTGCATGACCTGTCCGGTCTGGCGCGACCCGGTCGATTTCTAACTTTCGCTCCCCTGACATACCGACAATCGAGACATTTTATGGCCTACAATCTTCACGGACGCAGTTTCCTGAAACTGCTCGACTTCGACCAGCGGGCGGTGCGTCACCTGCTCGACCTGTCGCGCGATCTCAAGCGCGCGAAATATGCCGGTACCGAGCAGCAGCATCTCAAGGGCAAGAACATCTGCCTGATCTTCGAGAAGGCGTCGACACGTACAATGTGCGCTTTCGAAGTTGCGTCCATGGACCAGGGGGCAGGGGTCACGTACCTCGGGCCGACGGGTTCCCAAATCGGCCATAAGGAGTCGATGAAAGACACGGCTCGTGTGCTCGGCCGCATGTACGACGCGATCGAGTATCGCGGTTTTGCGCAGGAGAAGGTCGAGGAACTCGCCGCCCATGCCGGCGTGCCGGTGTTCAACGGTCTGACCGACGAATTCCATCCCACGCAGATGCTGGCTGATCTGATGACGATGCGCGAGCATGCCGACAAGCCGCTTGGCGACATCTCTTACGCCTTTGTCGGCGACGCCCGGAGCAACATGGGGCATTCGCTCATGATTGCAGGCTGCCTGATGGGCATGGATGTACGGATCGGCGCGCCCAAGAGCCTCTGGCCGAGCGATGACTATTTGCAGCCTGCCAGAGCATTTGCCGACCAATATGGCGCGCGGCTTACACTGACCGAGGATCCCGTCGAGGCGGTGGAGGGCTGCGACTTCGTCAATACCGATGTCTGGGTTTCGATGGGGGAGCCCGAAGACGTCTGGCAGGAACGCATTGAGCTGCTTTCACCTTACCAGGTAAACACCGCACTCATGCAGGCAACCGGCAACGCCGCAGCAAAGTTCATGCATTGCCTTCCTGCCTTCCACAACACCGAAACGAAGGTCGGAAAGGAGATCTTCGAGGCCCACGGTATTGCCGAAATGGAAGTCACCGACGAAGTCTTCGAATCGGCGGCCGGAATTCAGTTCGAACAGGCCGAGAACCGGCTTCATACCATCAAGGCGATCCTTGTCGCCACGATCGGGACCTGACGCCATGCGCATCGTCGTCGCTCTGGGTGGAAACGCGCTCCTGAAACGCGGCGAACCACTTACCGCGGAAAACCAGCGCGCGAACGTCCGTATTGCTGCGGCCGCGCTTGCGCCGCTCGCCGTGGAGCACGAACTCATCATCTCGCACGGCAATGGACCTCAAGTCGGCCTGCTCGCCTTGCAAGGTGCCGCTTACAAGCCTGACGAGGCGTTTCCGCTCGATGTGCTCGGCGCCCAGACGGAAGGCATGATCGGCTACATCATCGAGCAGGAGCTCAAGAACCTCCTCCCCGCCAGCCAACAGCTCGCCACGATTCTGACCATGGTCGAAGTCGACCCCCACGACCCGGCCTTTGACGAGCCGACTAAGTTTGTCGGGCCGATCTATGACCAGGACCATGCTCTGCGCCTTGCAGAGGAGAAGGGATGGGCGATGAAGCAGGATGGTGACAGTTGGCGCCGTGTTGTCGCATCACCCACCCCCAAAAGCATCGTCGAACGCGAACCGATCCAATGGCTTATTGAGAAGGCGGCGATCGTCATCTGCGCCGGGGGTGGGGGGATCCCGGTCGCCGAGGGTCCGGATGGACATTATGCCGGCGTAGAAGCTGTGATTGACAAGGATTTTGCCAGCGAGCTGCTGGCACGAGACCTCGAAGCCGACCTGCTGGTGATGGCCACCGATGTCGATGCAGTGTATCTCAATTGGGGCAAGGCCGGTCAGCGCGCCATCCGCTCGGCTTCGCCCGACGCGGTCGATCTTGGTGCCTTTCCCGCAGGTTCTATGGGCCCAAAAGTGCGTGCGGCCTGCAATTTCGCTGCAGCGACCGGAAAGAAAGCTGCAATCGGCGCGCTGAGCGATCTGCAGGCGGTCGTCAACGGCGATCGCGGAACGACGATCAGTATGCAAGGCAGTGGCATCGAGTTTGCGGATCCCGATCCGTCGGAGGAGCGTTGACGATCGGTGATCCAGCGCGCCTAAGGTAGCCCGACCGTGGTCGCCAAACGCGAGCGATGCGATGACCGCAACATAGCACGAAGCCGATTGATCGGCTGCTTGCGAGTGTAATCCCGGCTTCATGGAGGCGTCTGCTCTTGAAAGACGCAAGAATGCGGAGATGAATGGGCAAGACAGGTTCAAACGGAGCGGCGAGCAACGCAGCCGACAAGGACGGCTCGACGGAAGGCGTGCGCCGCCGAGATTTTATCCATATCGCGCCCGTTGCGTTCGCGGGAACCGGTGCCGCCGCGGCGATCTGGCCGCTTATCGACAGCATGAACCCATCGGCCGATGTGGTCGCACAGGCGAGGATCGAAGTCGATTTGCAACCCATCGAGCCAGGTCAACGTATCACTGTGAGCTGGCGCGAGCAGCCGGTGTTCATTGTGCGGCGCACAGCTGAAGAGATCGCGCGAGCCAAAGCCGACGATGCCTCTTCAGGGCTGATCGATCCAGAGACGGACGCTGCGCGCGTGCAGCGACCAGAGTGGCTCGTGGTCGTGGGCGTCTGCACGCATCTTGGCTGCATACCGTTGGGACAGGGAGTGGGCGAAAACCGCGGAAGATATGGGGGATGGTTTTGTCCCTGCCACGGCTCGATCTACGACAATTCCGGGCGCGTGCGGAAAGGGCCGGCACCGAAGAATTTGGTCGTTCCGCAATATGTCATCAGCGACGATCTAAAGCTCTCGATCGGCTAATGACCTTGGGGGTGAGCCGGGGCCGCCTCGAATTCGAGCCAAAACTGGGCCGAGAGCAGCAAGAAGTTTTGCAACCATGCACTGGACCTGCACACCAGGCAGAACACGTAATTCTTGAGGAGACACCCACCGCGTACCCCTCCTTTCCACCCGCCTGAGCTGGCGCTGTGGCGCGGGCATACCAGACTGAAAACTCAGGGCACAAATCGCCTTCGGTGAGACCAAAGCAGCCTGTCCGGCGCCCTACAAACTAGCGCACCGGCTCACCCATCCGGGGGGAAGGAGGAGCGTCGGTCTCTCTACGCAGAAAGAACATCACGACGATCACGCTCATCGCTGCGGCAAAGAAGCACCACACCGATATGAACCAGGTGAGATAGAACGCGCCTGCCGCAAGAAAGGAGACGATTGCGCCGACCCCGAACCAGTTTACCCAGCGATGGCTGGATAGCAGCGGGCTGACACAGGTACCCAAGACATACAGTGTCATGACGATGCCAACGTAGAAGTGGGGGGATTCGTAGTCGATATGACCGTCGCCGGCTGTCGCGACGATTGGCAGGCGGATAAGGAAATAGAGTAAGTAGAGTCCAACCAGGGTTCCGCCTATCGCCGTCGCCAAGAGGGCCTTTCGGCGCCAGGCTACCTTCTCGAGCATATAGACCGCCACCGGGACGTAGATTGGCCACAGAACATGTGAAAAGATCGAATAGAGATAGGTCAGAACCGTCTTCAGTACCGGCGCCTTGTCAGGAAATGTCAGCCACAGTGCGCCCTCGATCAATTGCTGGACGCCAAACAGAACCGGAATCAGCGCGTAGGGTCTCTCGCGGCTATTGCGCGCCATTCGCATTGTGAAGGCACCGGTTGCCAACAGCACGGTGCCGGCGGCGAAACTCGCTGTGGCGGAAAAACACATTCAGTCTACCCTCGCTGGTTGGATGCCTGAGGATTTCTTCGTGCACCCATGTTACACACTGGCCGAGTACCAAGCTTGCCGCGCGCTGTAATTATGATTTCAACTCGACCATGGTCTCGCTCGCAAGTACGGACGTCTGTGCACCGCGAGGCTTACAAAGCCCGAAGGGACCAAATGACAAGAATCAGACCCCAGGGTAATCTGGATCGCTTGCGAAGTAATACAAAGGGATCTCTTGACGGTCATTGATCCAAGTTCGCTGTTCGGCGTGACGATCCATAGGCTGGACCTGCGCATCCCACCATTGTGGGCACCGGGATGGAAGGCTATTGCTTAACCTACTATGCCAGCGCGTCTTTCCGCAATCTTTGTG
>CAMYIQ010000094.1 GCA_947258465.1 uncultured Erythrobacter sp. | reverse complement strand
TGTGCGCGGCGTTGCTGGCGCACCGCAGCGCGCTGTGCGCGGCGTTGCTGGCGCACCGCAGCGCGCTCGCCTCGGTCGCGCTCGATGCGTTCCTGCCGCTCGCGCGATTGCGCTTCGGCTTCGGTGGGCAGGGCAGTGATCGCCATCGCCACGGCGAGGGCGCTCAACGCGCTGCCTTTTAAGAGCTGGGTCAAATGCATGGAGCGTGTCCTTTTATCGGTCGGTGCCGCTCCACCACCAGCGGCCGTTCTTGATGTCGCACAATGTATCACAACGGCCTGACCGCAAACTGAACCGGTTCATCGCCCTGCCGTTCATCTTCAGGTCCGAGTTTATGAATCGTTTGCGCACTTGGCACCATGACGCACCCGGTGCATGCAGGCGTCCATGTATGACACGCTGGAAGAAGTTCGCACCGATATCGCCGCGCGACTGACCGAAGCTGCGCGGGACCGCCGCGTTCCCATGCATACTCCGGTGGTGGTTACCGGTGATGCCAATGCGCGGGTGATGGTACTGCGTGACTTCGATCCCGCGCGATGGACCTTGCGTTTCCACACCGATGCCCGCGCACCGAAGGTCGCCGCGATCGACGCGAATCCGCGCATGACCGTGATCGCTTATGACCAGCCGGGAAAGGTCCAACTTCGCCTGCACGCTTCGGGGCGGATAGAGCACGAGGGTCCGGCAGTTGATGCTGCCTGGGCGGACAGCACGAATTTCGCGCGTCGCTGCTATCTGGGCGAAGCGCCGGGTGCGACCGCCGACCGGCCCCTATCCGGTTTGCCCGAACATCTGGAGGGTGTGGAGCCCGACGACGAAGAAATCCGCCGCGCGCGAGAAAATTTCGCGATTCTCCTGGTCGAGGTGGCGGAGATCGACTGGTTCAGCCTAGCTCATACCGGGCATCGCCGCGCGCTTCTGACGCCCACCGGCGGCGGATGGATCGCCCCGTAAACTGCCATGGTTCGTCATGGCGCGTACTGGTCCGTAGCGGTCGGCGCCGAAGGACGGACGCGAAAGTCGGGGCGGCATGAAGGGCCAAGTGCGGGCTCTTCGAGCCTCGCTGCATAACGAGTAACCGTCCGGCATCACACCTTCCGCTTCGAAACCCGGAGGAGACATGCTCGGTCACCCCGTGACCGTGCCGTTCGTCGTCCACTGTTATAGGCTTGTAGAACACCTGCCGTACCCTGATCGTCCGATAGCTAGGGCACGCTTATGAAAATCCCGACAGCAATCATTGCCGCCTCCGTACTTTCTGCCTGTGCGAGCGGCGGACCCGCGCCTTTCCATATCGGTGCAAAGCCGCCCATCCGCACGGCCGATGGTTCGGCGCTGGTATCGAAAACCATGCCCGCAGCGCGTTTCGTCATGCCGCAGGAGGCGCGTTACATCGGCTCGACGCGTTTCGATCTGAAAGAGGTCTCGGATGCGGAAATCCACCTGTTCGTAGAGCCCGATGCGGCCGGTGTCGTGAAGCGCGCCTGGTGGTTTCAATTCGAGAGCTATCTGCCCGCCGTTCCCAATGCGCGCTACGACTTTGCCGATACGGGCTGGCCGCTGGTAACGCTGGGCGCGATGGACCTCTATTATCGGGCGCGGTTCGGAGCCGCCTATGACAAGCCGCCGAAGGGATCGGAAGCGGAACGCGTGATCCAGATGGTCGAACGCGCGGGTTACCGGTTTCCCGTGGAAACCTTCAGCGCGCAGTTCCACAAGGTCGTATCCGACGATGCGCGCTCGGAAGTACTGGTCATCTTTATTGGCGATCTCGCCGATATCGGCCTGTCGGTCGAGGGAGTGATTGCCGGCGGGAAGGACGGAGCGCCGATGCAGCTATTGCACGAGCGCGTGCTGGAGCAGGCGCAACGCCATGTGACGATTCGGCGCTAAGCCTCGTAAAAAAGCGATGGCGGCGGCGAGCGGGTTGATCACCGCCCGCCACCGTCACGTCAGGCTGCGGATTTGATGGCGCGCAGAGTCAGATCGAAGGTGAGATCTTCGCCCGCGAGCGGGTGGTTCGCATCGACCTTGATTGAGTCCTCGGCGACCTCGACGATATGCAGCATCATTGGATTGCCGTCCTGACCTTGTGCCTGCAGTGCCATGCCGGGCTCCGGATCGGGGCCGGGGGGCAGCTGCGAACGGGGAATATCCTGCACGAGATCCTCGCGCCGTGGGCCGAAAGCCTTGTCGCAGGGAATGGCAACCGACTGTTCCTCGCCCACTTGCATGCCGGTGAGCGCTTCTTCGATCTGCGGGAAGGTGTTGCCTCCGCCCAGCTCGATATCCTGCGGGCCGGCCTGCGCGGTACTGCCGACCTCTTCGCCGTCACCCCGCTTGAGCACATAGTCGATGGTTACGGTGTCACCGTTATTGGGAGTGGTCATGAATGTCCTTTTTCGGATTTCGTGTTCGCGGCGGCTATGCGCCGACTGGAAGCGCGTTCGCGTATCGAACGCCTTGCAGCGAGTCTCGCAATTCGTACAGCGCCCGTCAATTGGCGCGATCCCGCTTGGGACTTTCGGTAGATAGTTGCCGGAATAGCCTTATAGAGCGGCAGCCAAGAACAAGGGGTGGGGGGAGAAGGTGAGTGAATAACAGGTCCGGCATCGGGTTCCATACGCCTCTACTCTGGGCTCTCAGGGCGACTGCCGCGCTGCTGGTGCTCGGATCGGTGCTGAGCACTACCGATCTCAACCAGTGGTGGATCCGCATTTGGGACTTCCCGCGTTTGCAGATCCTGGTCGCAATGGTTCTTGTGGCGGCCGCGCTGTGGAAATTCGACCGTGCCTGGCGTCCGTGGCTGCCGCTCGCTCTCGCAGGTTTTGCGGTATGGCAGTTTTACCGCATCGTTCCCTATACGCCAGTCGCCGCCACAGAAGTATCGCGTGTGGTTGCCGATGAAACCAGCGACGCAGCCTGTTTCACGGCCCTCACGCTCAACGTCTTCCAGGACAATCGCGAATATGCGCGTACCGCCGATCTCATTCGCGGCCTCGATCCCGATATCGTCCTGCTGATGGAAACCGATCGGGCGTGGGCCGATGCGATGGAACCGGTGCTCGCGGGTTATCCTGGCCGGATCGACCGCCCGCTGGATAATACCTATGGCATTATGTTCGCTTCCAAACTGGCGATGGACAATGCCTCGATCCAGGACCTGGCCCAAAAAGATACGCCCTCGGTTTTCGCCACGCTGACTGTCGGAGGTCAGAGTTTCCGCATGGTCGCGCTCCATCCGCGCCCGCCCGTGCCCAAGCAGGACACCGAAGAACGCGATGCGGAAATCATCATGGCAGCCAAGCAATCGCAGGATCTCGCCATGCCGGTGCTGGCGATCGGCGATTTCAACGATGTCGCCTGGTCGGACACGACGCGTCTGTTCAAGGATATCGGGGGCTTTCTCGACCCGCGGATCGGACGCGGGACCTACGCGACCTTCCCCTCGGGTATGGTATGGCTGGGCTGGCCGCTCGACCATTTGTTCACCACCGAGGAATTCCTGCTGGCCGACATGCGTGTAGGCGAAAGTGTCGGTTCCGATCACCGTCCGGTAATCGCTCGCCTGTGCCTCGACCCGGAAGCTGCCCGTGCGCGTAAT